>JARGGA010000357.1 GCA_029210805.1 Candidatus Thorarchaeota archaeon | reverse complement strand
CCCATGAATGCTTTAGATCAATCGATAAACTAGACAAGATTGGCAAGAAGGGAGTGCTGGAGGAATTGAATGCAAGAGGTATCTCAGCAGCATCCAGTGAAACCCTAATTGATGCACTTGAGATTCGGGGAAGCGGTTTAGCCTCACTGGATGAATTTGCTGATTTGCTAAAGGGCTCTGAGATGGGAATGGAAGGCGTTGAGGAACTTCAGTTCATGGCAGAGATATTTGACGAAGCAGATGTTTCACAACTGGTCGAGTTTGATATGTCCTTAGCTAGAGGTCTGGATTACTATACAGGTCCGGTCTTTGAGGGAAGATATCTCGGGAAGCCTGCAGTGGGATCAATCCTTGGTGGTGGTCGCTATGATCATTTGATAGGAAGATTCGGGGGCCAAGCTACACCTGCTACGGGAATATCTCTGGGTATTGATAGATTAGTAGATGTATTGCTAGCAAGAGGTGTTGCGAAAGAATTGGGTTCCCAATTGGATGTGTTCATAGCTCCCATCAAGAAACCTATGGTCAAGTATGCGGCTAAGATTGCCAACAAGCTTGCACAGAGTGACATCTCTGTAGAGATGGACCTAATGGAGAGATCTCTCAAGAAGCTATTTGCTCGTTCTGATGAAAGAGGAGCCAAGTTCACGGTAATCATCGGCGAAAGAGATATCGAGAAAGGTGAGGTCAGCGTTCGAAACATGCAGTCCAAGGAAACAGCTCAAGTCAAACTTGAAGACGTAGTGGATTTCCTAGCATCATCACTTGGCGCGTAAGTTCAAAGGACTAATCCGAGAGAGGGGTTCCAACGCAAATCTTTTTCTCGGATGATGCATCTAGAATTCATAGGTATTGAAATGACACGATTACCTGTGGTTGCTGGTAGATTCTATGAAGGAGAAGAATCTATGCTTCTCCAAAGGATTGAAGATTGTTTTCTGAAAGGTAGCGGCCCGGGAAGACTACCTGAGGGAGATCCAGGAAACGCAAGACGGTTGAAGGCTCTAATTGCACCACATGCAGGTTACGTCTATTCAGGAATGCCAGCAGCTCACAGCTACATCAATCTGTATGAAGATGGCAAACCAGACCACATAGTAATCATTGGACCCAACCATTCAGGATATGGAGACCCCGTCGCAGTCTGTAATGATGATTGGAAAACACCGCTTGGTCTGGCAAAATATGATACGGAGCTAGGCCCAGCGATAGTGGAGCAGAATAAATTTGCTACAAATGACTGCATAGCTCACAGTGCAGAACACTCAATTGAGGTGCAGGTCCCATTTCTTCAATATACATTTGGCAATGACGTAAGCCTTGTGCCTATTTGCCTTCGGGATTATAGATATGAGGTTGTAGAATCTCTGAGTAAAACGATTGCAGACCTATCTAATGATATGGATATCTTGGTCATTGCGAGTTCGGATTTCACTCATTTCGAATCCGCGGCGAGTGCAAAGATTAAGGATAATCAAGCAATGGAATATCTTGAATATCTTGATCCTGAGGGGTTCCTCGATTTTATCAAACAGCATAGGATCAGCATATGCGGTTCAGGCCCTATAGCTGCATCATTGATATTCGCTAAGGAACTAGGGGCTGTAAAGTACCAATTGTATAAGTATGCCACTTCAGGAGATGTAACAGGTGATGACAAGAGTGTTGTTGCCTATGTTTCGGGTGCTTTCATCTAGATACTAAATGTCACTATCCATGTTTGATTCTCGTTCCTGGAAAGTCATAGTTCTTCGCACAACTCTTCGTGGCAATCCAACGCCTCCAGCTAGTGCTCCAGCCGCAGAGACAATAACTGCAACTCCTAAAGCAGATACCGCGTCTCCACTTTGGTCGTACATTACACCACCTAGAATCGGACCAACTACATAGGCACTATTACTTACTGCTCCCATGAAACCCATGACACGGCCATATGCCGTTTCATCGGTTAGGTCAGCGGTAAGAGCTTGTATTGTGGGTCCTCTCATGGACATTGCTATTCCCAACAATGCGCCAGCGAAGAGGAAATCATTGACATTCTGGGCGATCATGAAATAGAATAGGGCCAATGCACCCACCAACCCTCCAGCAACAATTAGCCACTTTCGACCGACTTTGTCAGAATATTTGCCGAATATGATATTCCCAAAAATGACTACGACACCAATTATGCCAAAGAATATCCCAATTTGAATAGGTGTGAAATTAAACCGTACAACGGCATCAAGGGTGAATGCAACTTCAAGGATACCAAGTGCAAACATGTTTGCGAACATTGAGATACCCAGAGCTGTGTAAGCTTTCTTGTTTTCTGACATTACTTCTTTTATTGGCACAATATCATTTTCCAGTGCCTTCACCTGAACAGCCGAGCGAATTGGTTCATGTACTAAAACTAAAACTGCGACGAAAGTGCCAAGAGCACCAAGCGCAGCAACGATAAAGGGCAAACGGATTCCAAGAAATTCTGCGAGGACTCCGCCAACAGTTGGTCCAACAACGAATCCAACCATGTTTCCCATGCTAAGATAGCCCATTGCGGCACCCCGGTTCTCAATAGTAGTCACATCTGAAACATAGGCATTTGCAGCGGGGTAGAATCCAGCTGATATTGCACCCTCAAGAGAACGAGCGATGATCATGACAAGAACATTCGGAGCAAAGGCATAGATTACATTAGATATAGCAAAACCAAACAATGAAACTGCCATTACTGGTTTTCTTCCGATTCTATCAGAAATCCCTGCGAAGGGTCCTGCAAGCAGAATACGGGTCATTGCAAAAGATGCTGCAAGAAGACCTAGGTCAAGGGCACTTGCACCCAAAGAAACCACATAGTATGGAAATATCGGCGTTACAATACCAAACCCAATCTGCAAGATACTCAACGATAAAGCAAGAGTCCAAACTTGTCGCATCCCTTGCTTCGAGTCCTTCTTCCGAGAAGGCCCTTCATTGAATGCAGATTCAGAATCTTGGGGTTCGAGGTCCATTATTTAGTACGCTCAAAGTCGAGCCAAAGGAATCCCTTTTAGTTCTTATTAAGTGGTACATATCACTTGTCGATAATGACTCTGCTGACCCCTTTAATGCTGGTTAATGTTTCAATCACCCGACCCGAAAGAGGTTCCTGTGTAATCACTTTGAGACAAGGTTGTTCATAGATAGCTACATCCTCTGCAATAATCTGCCTAATCGGTATGCCATAGCCTGCGATTTTTTGTGTAACTTCAGAAAGGATTCCAGGATTCTCAGGTGATTCTACAAAAATCGTAACAACTCCGTATCCAAGAACGCGGGCTACCTTCTCAAGTGAAGGGCCTGCAGGTAGGAGTGCAGAAAAGAACGATTTCAATTCAGGATTCGAGTGAATATCTTCTGAAGTTGCTCTTACTGTCCGTCTGTCAAAACCTAATGCATCGCCTATAGATTTCAGAGGTATGCGAATCTTGCCGCATCTGACATCACCAGGTCCATCCACTTTGAATCCATGCTGAACGAGAGCCTGAGCTACTGCAAGTCTACTGGGAGAATCACGAAAATGATCAACAATTCGTCGCCACAAAGTATTGCACTCCTGAGTCATGGTTCATTCATACAAGCAGTTTCTCCATGAGTATTTCATCTATAAAGCCCTTCGGCATCCGAAAATGACGCTCTCTTTTGCCTACAAATCGGTATCCCATTCGATCATACAAATTTCGTGCGATGGCGTTATTTTCAAATGTGCTAAGAGTGATCTTTTCGTACTTCTGTTGGCGGCCAGCGTCTTCGGCTGCTTCCATTAGCGCTTTCCCAACTCTGAGTC
>JARGGA010000356.1 GCA_029210805.1 Candidatus Thorarchaeota archaeon | reverse complement strand
GGTTGCTACCAGAGGCTCCAGGATTGTACTCCAAGCTTTCGGCAGTGGAGTTTCTTGAGTTCATTGGTGCTCTTAATGGAATGAATGGTGAAAAGATTCATAGAAGAACTGACAGCCTTCTCGCAATTCTTGGATTAGAGAGCCGACAAGATGATCTCTTGGAATCCTATTCGTCTGGAATGAAACAGAAGGTGCTTATCGCCTCAGCTGTTCTCCATGAGCCCAGACTCGTATTTCTTGACGAACCTACATCCAGACTCGATCCCGCAGTTAGTGCCTTAGTGAAGGACATGATAATGGCCCTCGCTCAAGAAACCAATACGACCTTTTTCCTTTGCACACACATGACCTCCCTTGCAGAAGATATTAGCGATAAGGTCGGTATCCTGACTGAAGGAACTCTCGTGACAACGGATTCTCCCGAAGAGATTATCGCATCAACCGGTGCTTCAAATCTTGAGGATGCCTACCTCAGAATTGTGGGGGGAAAGGTTGACCGCGATTCACTTCTGGCTTGGAGGTAGTGTTGATGGCACGAAATTGGTTCTATGTTGCTAGAGCTGAATTCCAGGTTCAAACAACATCCATTCGTAATAACCGAGTTAAAGTAACACTAGGATTGCTTCTTGTAGGAATCATTTGGGCATTGCTTATCTCTCCGGTTGTGATGAATTTGGTGATTACTGAGATATTAGGTGTCCCAACTCAACTCATAGTGATTTTAATGCCCGGTTTAATGCGTGCATTAATGATATTCATCTGGTTCCTGTTGTTTGTGTTTCCACTCTCTAATGCCCTCAAGGAAGTGAAAATTGGACAATGGGAGATCCTCCTGAGTAACAATGTCACATCTCGCGACATATTTACTGGGTCATTCTTGGGAAAGCTACCGATTAATGGTCTACTAGTGCTTTACTTGGCACCTCTAATCGTTAGTCCCTTTGCGTTGGCTCTAAACATCTCATTACTTGGTCAAGCTCTAATCTATGGTTGCCTAGCAATAACTGCAATCAGCACAATCTGGTTGGCTGATTTTGTCACAACAGCTATCCAATCAAAGCTTGGTGAATCAAGCCGTGGAAAAGATATTGCAAATGCACTTGCAATGTTGTTCTCTCTGGTTGCAATTATTCCTTTTGTAGGTCTTCAGGTATTTGGTGGCCAAATGGTCGAGGTTTTGGGATGGGATATTTTTCTCCTCCTGCCCTTCACTTGGAGCGCTGATATCATCACACGTATTGCATTTCTGTTCAATGGGATTGAGCTTAGTGCATCATCACTAGCATCTGTAGAAGCTGCTCTGGGACTTAATCTAGTGTTGAATACCTTATTTCTTGCTGGCTTTACGTTAGTGATTGTTGGACTTGCTTTGGTGACCACGGAGCGTTTGTTCACTGCTAATCTTGAGTCAAGAACCGAGAGAGTCACAACAACGCGTGGAGAGAAACTCATCTATCGGGTTCTGCGTTTAGTGATTCCAGGAAACTTTGGTGTAGTCGTCATTACCGCATTGAAGGATTTTGTACGAAAAGCACAGAATCTTTCACGCGTTGGAATGATGCTTGGAATGGCCATTGTTTTGCCCCTTCTTGTAAGCTCCATGACCACTCGTAACGGAGGGTCTGTTGAGATGATATCAATCCTCGTTATCATGGCCTTGGCATTTGCCCTACTGAGTTCTCAAGCATTCGGTGGCTCGGGATTTCTTGAATCAAAGAATCAGCTCTGGATTATCCAAGGCGTTCCCAAAGGTACGAGAGTCTTCGTTATGGCAAGACTAGTCCAAGCAATGCTATTCATTGTGCCAGCAGCTCTGTTCTGCTCAGGCATTCTCACTTTTATCGTTGATTTGACTCTAATCGAATTTGGATTACTATCAATCGTGGGTCTGACTGCAGGAATCGGTGCCGCAATGATTGGGATTGGAGTGACTGCAAGCAATCCTACCTATGAAGATAGCAGCGATTCCACATTGAAAGCTAATATTGGAAGAAGCATAGGAATCACCATTGTTTCGTTCATGGCCTACACAATTATCGACATGGTATTGGGTATTGTCTTTGGATTGAATGATGCGGTTGATGCAATCTTTCAGAATCAGTATCTCTACATCCTTGCTCAGGTTGGACCACTCGCAATAATAGGAACAATTGTGTTGCTCTGGGGAATGCGAAAACTCTCCAAACTTGAATAGTATAAATACAGATGAGGAGGGCTTATCCTCCTCTCGGTTTTTATTTACTCTTCTTCTTGAAGCATTTACGAAGTCCATCTATAAACCCGGGTTTGTTAAGTAAGAGTGCAAATAGACTGGAATATCTAAGGGTTTGTTCAATCTCCCACCAATCTCCATCAGTTATTGCGTTTAATTCGTCTTCGTCCAATTTTGGCAGAATCTCCTCGAATTCCTTTTCTTTTGCTCTCTCGAATTTCAGAATATAGTTGCGAAGGCATTCTTTGTCTGCTTGATATCCGTCGTAGATATTGCTTATAGCCGCGTACATGCGATCGTAGAATTTGCGCCCTCTTTCAGAGTCCCAATAGGATACATGTAATGCCTGATTTTGGAAAACTCGTGCAGTTCGCGCGTATAGAATCTCTGTTGCATTCTTGCTAAAATATACACGTCGACCAGCTTGAGTAACAAGCCCTGCAGTTTCGAGTGCCTTAATGTATCTGTAAAGAGTTGTGTCCGATTTTTCATCAATCAAATCGTCTTTCTTGGCAATTTCGTTGTATTCTTTGTCAATTTCACGGAGTGTCTTCGGTCCCTGACGAAGGATTGCAACCAAGCGAGAATGACTGAAGTCCCAGAGCAATTGGTTTGCTTCTTCATTATATACCAATAGGATTGGCTTTGGTTCAAATCTGATCATATCTTCGTATTCAGTTTCCTCTTTCTTCTTAGACACTCAGTTGCACCACCGTTACACCCGTGTAAGTATGATAAAATGTATTCGATTCTTACGAGTGTTTGACTTCAATCCTGCTGAATACTCATCCTGTCATTATTAATTTCATATAATGAAATCACGATTACGCACACTGTAATCCTTATTTATGATTTTGCAATTGATTATATCTGTTATTATTACACCAAGGAGATAGAGATGTGAACTTGGAACGAAAAACGGCTAGACTTGCAATGGCCACCTTCATAATCATGATGATGGTTTCAATGACCCCTCAGGACTATGAAGTGGCGGCAGAATTCACTAATTCGCAATCTAGAACTGATTTAACAGGAATCAATGTTGCTGTCTATTGGGGGACGGCTTTGCATTCAGTTGTGGCAAGTACAGATGCGCTGGTGCATATGTATGAATGGATGAACGCGACAGTGGATATCGTAAACGAAACGCAAGTAAAGGAAGGGATATTGGAAGATTATCAAATCTTTGCAATGCCGGGTGGGAATCCGGTAACCTTCAAAAACAGATTCGGAAGTGCTGGACGTGCCGCTATTCATGACTGGGTGCGTAGAGGAGGTTCATATTTTGGAATCTGCGGGGGGGCGATGTTTGCGACCCGATTGACATCCTTCAATGGGGACTCATTGTATTTTCAGCTCAATCTATTCAATGGGACTGTTTTCGGTCCAATAACTGGTGTGAGTGGAATGACCAAGCTACATGTCAATACAAGCTGTACAGGACCTGACCTTAGTGATTTGGCATCAACAACTTTGTCGAACTACCAAGGTGGTGGGTACTATGTTGCAGATGAAGGTCAAGAGATGCTGACTCTTGCAACATATGATGTGAACTCGGAGGCTAGTATAATTGCATCAGCCTGTGGTTCTGGTACCTTCTGTC
>JARGGA010000355.1 GCA_029210805.1 Candidatus Thorarchaeota archaeon | reverse complement strand
TTGTCTTTTCTACACGTTCGATGGTGGTACAACATGGAACGAAAGTGTTGTTGTGGGGGGAAATGCTGGTATGAGTGCAGTAAAATTCATCAATATGACTCATGGATGGACATCAAACAAGGGAGTTCTATACCAGACAACCAACACTGGACAAACTTGGGACCAAGTTTCGGGATATACGCTAAATGATACGTTTAGGATGATACAATATCTGTCCTCTCACAATGTATGGGCCATTGGGTATGTTGGCATCTATCATAGCATAGATGATGGAGCAACATGGGAACAAGTATCCAACAAAGGCGGTTGGGCAGTGTCCTTTGTAAATAACAATGAGGGGTGGGCAATTGGTGATGATCGCTTGGCACATACAATCGATGGTACTACATGGGAGGAGCTAATAGTGCCAATGAGAGTCCCTGCCTTTCGTTTGCAGGCTCCATACTGCACAGATATTCAATTCATGGACGAGGACAATGGATGGATCGTTGGCACTGAGATTTCAGTGATGTACACTCCAGATGGTGGAGCAAACTGGTATCAACAGACTGTACCAGATAGTGTGAATGATCGAATAATGGCAGTTGATTTCATCAATACAACTCATGGTTGGGCTGTTGGTTGGGATGGGGTTATAATGAGAACGACTACTGGCAACAGTCTGGGAAATCGACTATGGTATGGGATGACTGATCCTCTATTCCTAACGATTATTGCTGTTGTAGTCACAGTACCCGTGGGGATATTCATTATACAACGATATCGGAGAACGAAGCGTATAAACTCGGAAACCAAACTACTTCAACCGAATATTGAATAGTGTGATTCATAAAATCTAGAGTTTTAAACGTCTGCCAGCATTAATATTACTTGGCTGTGCGGTTAGCATATTAGGTTCATCTCTTTAGAACAAAACGCGCCATACACAGCTATACGAGGTTCGAATTCAATGAACATCAGACGTCTGCAACAAACTGGGGGACAACGAATTGATGGAAAGCAGTCCGGAGGCTCCTTTCTGATAATTTTGCCCAAAGAGTGGATTGACCGTCAAAAACTGAAGAAAGGCGATCCCGTTGTTGTTGCAGAACGTGAGGATGGATGCTTAATAATAGATCCACGCCTTCCCAAGGCGGGCGAAACGAGATTCACAGAGGTTCCTATGGAGTCCAATCTTCGATGGGCCATCACAAGCAAGTATCTTCTAGGATTCGATGAAATCCGTGTTATCTCTCAGAAACCAATAACGAATGAACAACGAGATGAGCTCAAGCGCATCACCAAGCGATTCGTAGCTCTTGAAGTCACCGAGGAAACTGAAACCCAGATAGTCATTCAGTGTCTCGTAGACCCCTCAACACTGCCAGTCATTAAGGCGATGAAGAGAATGAACCTCATAACATCGAGGATGCTCAATGACGCATCCAAGGCCTATTTTGAAGGAAATGCTGACCTAGCCCAAGATGTGAAAGAACGTGATGAAGAGGTGGATCGGCTTTTCTTTCTTATAGTTCGCGAATTGAGATCCACAATACAATACTCACGCATGTCCGAAGCAATGGGAATCACTCCAGTTGCAGCACTTGACCTCCGTTTGGCCTCACAATACATCGAACGCATTGCAGACTTGGCTGTTGATATGGCCTCTCGAGCTGACAAACCTCAAAGCAGTGCAACGGTCAAGAAGATAATGTCCATAGCTGATACCGTAAAAAAGATGCACTCTGATTCAGTTTCAAACCTCTTCAAGTTTGATTCTGAAAAGGTGGCATGGGTGATAGCCGCAGAGAAGGAGATCATTCAGAAAATTGCCAAGCTCAGGCAGGAAATCATTTCAGAACGAAGTGGCGAACCACATACACAACTATATGTTGTAGACAGTCTTCTCAGGATTGGAGAAGCTGCGAAAGACATTGCTGACCTTGCCCTACCCATCAGTTAGGAGTTGACAGAGCTGACGAAAATCTTTGGCACGAGCGGAATACGTGGAGCAATTGCAGACAAAGTTACCACCAACCTAGCACTGGACCTAGGACGCGCATTGGGCACATTCCTTGAGGGTAAGGGTACCGTTGGAGTTGGGACTGATGAAAGAACTTCCCGCGAAATGCTAAGATACGCATTCATTTCTGGGATTGTATCTACAGGAACAAATGTTGTCGACTTGGGCGGAGCTCCGATGCCCACAATGGCATCCCACAGTAGGATGCCCGGCATATCAACTTCGGTCATTATAACAGCAAGTCATAACCCCCCCGCTGATAATGGATTCAAGTTCTTTGTTGGCGGCAGGGAGTATATTCGTTCCGAAGAAGTATTTCTTGAGAGTCGGGTTGCTGACAGACAATTCATTGTTGCCGATTGGTCCAATATTGGTAAAATCTCACACTGGGATATCCGGGAAACTTACATTCAGAGAGTAAAGGAGTTTGTACTCCAAAGAGGTGGCAAGGCTGACGGAATGAGAGTTTTAGTTGATACAGCAAACGGTGCCGCATGCAACTATACTCCTCACATCCTACGTGATTTGGGATTCAAAGTGACTTCAGTTAACTCCCATTCCGATGGTCACTTTCCAGGTAGGCCAGCCGAACCCTCGCCACAGAATCTAGCTGATACCATGAAGATGGCCGCCGATTCTGATTTTGCAGTAACGCTGGCACATGATGGAGATGGCGACAGACTGGCAGTTATTGATGAGGATGGTCAATTCATTGATCAGAATCGAGTCATTGCTCTTTTCGCTCGGGATGAGGTAAGGCGCCATGGCGGCGGTACTGTAGTAGTTTCAATTGATACATCAAATGTTATCGATGAGCTTGTGGCATCTGCTGGCGGGAAAGTTATCAGAGCACCTTTGGGGTCGCTTCAAGAAACCTTTGAAAAATCAGGTGCAGATGATATTGTTTTGGCATCCGAACCGTGGAAGCCCATATTCATGGATCTTGGAAAGTGGATGGATGGCATTGCCGGAGCTGCGCGACTAGCTCAAATGGTGGCTGAAGAGGGAAAGGGGAGCTGTATCGAACTGATGAAGACTGTCCCCAAGTATCCCATGCTTCGAGAGAATGTTTCCTGTCCAGATAAAATTAAACCTCAATTCTTGCCTCGTGTTAAGGAACTCTTGCTTCCAGAGATCTCAGGTGTAGAACAGGTCTTAGAAGAGGACGGTATCAGGATAGAACGGAATGATGGGTCGTATGTACTGGTGAGAGTATCAGGTACTGAACCAAAGGCACGATTGTACATTGGCGCCAAAACACAGGAAGGCTTAGACAAGCTTGCCGCTATCGCTCGTGAAATCATGAAGCAGGTTCTTGAGAGTTTCGACGCGTCTTAGATGAAACGTTAAATTTAGACTCAGTTGAGTGTATTGCAAGACAATTCATCTGGTGAATTTAAATAGAATCATAACAATAGAATGCATGTGGTATTTGCAATAGCAAAACCGGGGGAAAATTCAGATGAAATCAATCACTACGTTAACTATTATTGCTATTCTTGTTATTCCAATAATCGGAGTAGGAATGTCCTATTTTCAGAGTCAACCGGAAATTCTGATTCTTACAACTGATAGTCAGGATATGGGTCTAAACTTGGCTATTAGCACTTTTCGAGAGCAAATCACAGATGATTGTGCAACTGTAAATGTAGTATCGTTAGATGATATCAACAATTACAAATTGTGTGTATATGCCTTAGTGATAGTCGGCCACGGCCAACCAAATGGTCTGGAAACTTCAGAAGGAATCATTGCTTGGACCGGCTTGTATGCCCAAATCGAACAAATTCAATCAAGGATGACGACAATAATCGCATG
>JARGGA010000354.1 GCA_029210805.1 Candidatus Thorarchaeota archaeon | reverse complement strand
TCTTCACCGTGAGGTTTGAGAAGTTCATCACGAAGTGAAAGAGAGGTTTCCTTCAAACCTGATGCCTTTGAATAAATCTCATTCTTCCATCTTATGGCATTGCCTGTGACCTCATTAAGAAAATCAATCTCATTATTATGAGAATAATCCAACGGTATCATTTTGACATACTTCTTCATGAGGTCAATTATTGCCTGAATTAATTCATGATCACTGCGCACCTTTCCCTCAAGAATATTGCATGCTTCAATCATGAACTCGGATGAGATTTTTGATGTGTCGATTTCTTCACGCTGCTTCTCACCTAGAAGCATTCTAACTTCGTTTTCAAGTAATTCTCTTTCTTTCTTAGTAGATGCTTCCATTTCTTCAATCGATAGCTCCTCCGAAGCATCGATTTGCAGAAGTTTAACACCTTGATAGTGATATAGGTAATATGCACCAAAGTATGATAGTAAATCTTCTAGTGGATGATTCTCAGTGAAAGCACCCATGACCAATTGTCTATCACGAGTACTTCTCATATGTGTTGCAAGTGCTTCTGTTAGAATGATTTCTTTCCCAGCTTCACTCATTTGACGGGTCTTAAGTATCCATGAACTTGACACGATTATCCCCTCCTGAGAAAATTGCTACCTATTGAAACTAACAAATCTTCTTCCAAGAATTCAAACGCTATAAGATACACCAGACTGGAATCATCGGGGTCGCGAAGATAAGCGCGCTTCGCTCTTGGCAAAAGTCTTCCAAGCTTACGAATAGATGCACTCATCAGATATTCAAGAAATTCTGTGGTGACCCCAATGGAAATGTCTTCAGCGATACGCGCCCCCTCTGATTTCAGAGCTCTTAATTTCAATGTGAACACCTGTTCCATTCGCTGCTGGCTTCTCTTCATATTGCCAAGCTTGTTGTCTAGCACGTCACGAAGAGCAGTGTATGTGAACATCTCTTGGGAAGGCTCAGGTTTTGGTGGGTGTGGTTTTTCTATCATCTCAGGGAGATCTGTATCAATTTTCCTTTTACGAGATTCCAGGGATTCAGGTGGTACAGGTTCAGTCGGTTTAGGCAATTCCCCGGGTGTGAGCTGTGATTCATATTCTGATAGTAATTGAAGATATGCGGCAAGAGTTAGCTCGTATGATTTGTTTTCACTCTCGAAGTTTCGAATGGCGGCTTCAATTGATTCTTGACGTTTCGCATTGTTCTCAAGAATAGGAATATTCTCTTCATCAATCTGTCTGCAGACCTCATCCCATTCAGAAACCTTGGATTTGTATTCTGTTTCAAATCGTTCTGTTGCCACACGAATTCGTTCTAATACGGACTCAGGTGTTGCACCCTCGCCCAGGTTGTCATATGCTAGTTTTAGAAATTCCAGAAGTTGGGCAGAAAGTGGCATCGACTCATTCATTTTACTAGAAAGCTGTTCGATCCAGAAATTAGCCTCGGTCTTCCATTCATCTGGTTTCTCGACCTCTTCACTCACTAGGTTTCGATAGAATGTTGGCAGATCTGGAGTACCAGAAGCAATAGCTTTTCTAAAGACATTCTTGGAGATGAGGGTTTCACCTACGTCTGGTAGTGTTTCACCAACGAATGTATCAAACCTTTCAAGTAATTCAACGAGGGTTTCTTTTGTTACGGTGGTGTCTGCATGTGGTTGATAGTTTTCTAGTTCAATTCTTGCCATTTCGGCTAAATCGGCAAAATCAATCAAATCCCATAAATCAATTTTCTTAAACTCATCACTAATGTCTTGTGTGATGCCTTCAACTAGGGATTCAATACTTGATTCCTCATATACTCCGAAGGATTTTCTATCGATGATAGCTGTCAAGAGAGAATATAGCTCAGCAAAAAACTTGTGAAACAGGGATTGTTCAGTTGGGTTCATACCCTCAGCTTCGGATTCTTCTTTAAAGGTTTGAAGAGTGCCTCGTAGAACCTTCTTAACTCCAGTGATTAAAAGGAATTGACCAAGGTCATGAGTTATGTATCCCAGAACCCGTTTTGTAAATGCAATGAAATATGAGAGAGAAGCTTTCAATTCCCAAGCTCTAACTTCACCAGTGATTGGAAACTCTCGTCGAATAGAACTCATCATGTGTTCTAACAATGCCTTCGCATAGCCAATTTGGAGTGGTTCCATGTCAGATGTCTTTGAGGTGATATCTGAGGAGAGAGTTTCTTGATGAGCGTCAAGAGTCATTTTTGCTCCCGAATTCGCGTGAGCTTCAAGGATGTCACCAAATACAAGAGTTACAGTATTCATCATTTCTACAAATATTGGTGCCAAGGTGACAAGATGTCCTACTTCTCCCACCCGAATCTCGTCCTTACCAAGATACTCTGTAAATGCTGCTATTGTTGCACGTGCAATATCGACTTCTTCGATACTGTATGCATACTCGTTTAATTCCGTAAGAATCGCACGTCCCATGTCGGGTATTCGTGAAGTGATAGCATCAAGACCCTGAGGAGAAACCAATCGATGTTTGAAGTGTTCGAGCTTATTCACTTCATCAGATGAAGGGAGCTTGAATTCAACAGAAGTTCGTTTCTGAATCTTCGGACCAGGGGGGTTAGATGAAAAATCATCTCTGTATTTGAATCTCAGAATTGTTTCAATGTCTACATTTTCAGCTTTGATCTTTTGTGTATCCCACGTTTCTTGGAATTGTCTATCTAACATTTCCACGAAGGTAACGCTATTGAAGCGATCTGAAAATCCCTTTAGTACTCGAATACCATCTGTTTCGTAATCCAAATCGTTTCCGATTATCGCTTTCTCAATGTATGAAATCTTCTTTGCAAGTCCACCAATGTAGTTGTCCATCTTGAAAGGATCGATCACTCCCTTCTCCCAGCTCAAAGCACAGATATGAGACGCAACATCACCTGATATACCTCCAGCAATGATTAGTGTTTCAGGTAAAACTTCAGAGCCAGGTGCGCTTTCCAAATCCCATTCAAGCGAGAGAAGATTGAGATTCTCTGAAGACACAAGTGCATCTCTAAGCGAGAAAATCAAAGGCGTTATGTTCATTGCCACAGTTTCAGAATTTTCTTCCATCATAGAGCCAGAACCTGTAGCACTTCCAAGAGGATACCCTCGACTTGTTGTTGTTCCAAGAATTGATGCTGAGGCCATTCGAATAGCTTCTACAGTGCTAGGAGTCTGTATTTTTCGTTTCTCGCCTTGTGACATTGCATTGGTCCCTTCAATTCGTCGTTTGAGGAGAATGACAGACCTATGATAATCTATAGGTCTTATCTGAGTAGAATGAGAAACCTACTTTTTGAATATAGCTAGGTTGTAATGCCAAGCTAAGTAGTACGCCAAATTCCCTTGGTGTCCTCACGTACCAAGCCAGCTCGCAAGAGGTCTCGAAGACATACTCGAAGAGTTGTTGTGAAAAGCCCATAATCATCTGTTGGAGTAGGAATACTTCGAGCTTGCTGTATATCGAAAATCATCTGCTCAATATCAGCTTCACCACGATTCGTAATGTGGCTAAGGATTGTATCCTGAAATTGAAGAACTGCATCTGCTGCTTCTTTGAATTGAAGTGGAACTTCATTCGAGAAATGGGGAACATCATGGGAGGGAAGAAGGAATTCAACTCGTAAACGTTGCAGTTGTTCAATTGCTGCACGTCTAATTGCTAAACTACCACTAAGATCGACATAGAATTTTCGTGGATCGTTAGGAAAATTATTCACTTCGTCACCACTGAATAACAATCTTCGATTTGCATCATAGAAAACACAATGCCCAGCGGAGTGACCTCCTGTGTGAATCACCTGAAGTGCCGTAT
>JARGGA010000353.1 GCA_029210805.1 Candidatus Thorarchaeota archaeon | reverse complement strand
ATCTCGAAATAAATCAGTGGGAACTACGCAAGTTTGTTAGGCGATGCTTATTTGGGCCAAATGTCATGACGCGTATTCCACTAGTGATATGTGAATCTATCTACCACAAGGGTTGTTCAAAGAGTGGACCATCTATCTCATTCGTTTCTTCATTGCGTTCTTCTTCAGGTCTGATAACCTCCACAAACAACCTTCCTGAAATCCCACCAGTCCCACCTAATAGCCCTCCGAGAAGCACACCAAGACTTACTAGCCATCTTCCGTCCCATGGAAATCCAATATAGGGGGCAATAAAACCGGCTATTTGGTACAAAAGGAACCAAGTATTCAAGACCATGTGGAGCATACTCCATGCAATCCCCACTCCCATGAATCCTGCGACAAAGGCATATCCTGCCTTTTTGGTAACCATACCACCAATTGCACCGGACAAAGGCATAAGATACCATAATCCCATTAGTTGGAGTGGGAGAGCTATCAGGATAGATGCAAAGACTCCATTTTTGATTCCTGTCTTGACCGAATACTCATTGTACGCTAGAGGTGGCATACACCTACTTGTCTAGAAAACTTATGAATGTGCACAAACGCAACCATTCGAATCAATCATCATCTACTTGAAGATGATAGGTACTAACAACATCAAATTTCATTATCGTTCATTGACAGGCGATGCCTATTTATGTTGGATATTTCATGCGCCAGCTTACTATCGACAACGGACGATTCAGCCTCCTCGGCTGAAACGGAGGATAATTAGAGTGACTCAAATGTACAACAAAGTCACCGACGAGGTCGTTGCCAAGCTTGTCGCTATCTGTGGTGAAAAGTATGTCACTACAAGCGAGCCCCTACGACATTCGTACATGGCCAAAGGTATCATGGGCCTTGAGGCTGTTCTCCCCGAGTGTATTGTGAGACCTGCTAACGCAGAAGAGGTCTCCAAGATTCTCGTTGTGGCGAACGAAAACCTCAGTCCTGTCACACCTGCAGCCGGTGGACTTAGTGGAGGATTTGCGCTCCCGGCAATTGAACCAGGGGGTATCTACATGGACATGACTCGGATGGACAAGATGACCGTCGATACCGAGAATCGTGTTATGGTTGTAGAGCCTGGTGTCAAGTCCGGAGACGCATGGAGAATTTTCAAAGTACAGTACCCTGACTGGGCACCACCAATTCCTGACGGTGCACCCCCAGCTGCTACGGTACTCGGTGATGCTATCGAGAGAGGCTTCTCATTAGTGACTGGTGTTTACGGTCCTCAAGCTGACATGATCATGGGTCTGGAGGTAGTACTCCCGACTGGTGAGATTTTCAAAACTGGTTCATGGGCGCTTGATACTGCAAAGCCATTCTACCGATGGGGTGTCGGTCCAAATCCTGATGGATTGTTCTTAGGCTCCCAAGGCTCAATGGGTATCATCACCAAGTGTGCGATCAAGATGGTTCCCCATCCGCACTACAAGACTGTAGTCGCTTACGGTGGCGAAACTTGGGATGATATTATCAGGCCTTCATGGGAGATATCCAAGCACGAGATGGGCATCTCTGAAAGGACTGTCATGGTCCAAGGCGGCAACTACGAGCTCGTTATGACCCGTTGGCCGAAGGAGAATGTGCCCGTCGATTACGAATTCTACAAAAAGATCGGAGTCGATAAAAAGTGGATGAACTACGAGTGCTGGGCATGGACCAAGGAAGAGCTTGACGAAACCCTCAATGGTATCGACAAGATCTACAAGGACTATGAGGTCCGAGAGAAGAGAGTTCTTCCACAGCAAGACCTGCATCCAAAACAGGTTGCATCAAGACTCAAGAAGCCAAACAAGATTGCGGTCCCATATTCACTTTGGCAGGCAGGATTCCTGTTCATTACATGGTACTGTCCATGGCTCGAATCTAGTGCTATGATGGAGGAATACTGTGCTGCAATGGAAAGCTATGGATTTCCACCAACCATGTGGGTTGCTTCCATTGATCACGCAAGACAGGCAATTGTCATGCCAATCCTATGTTTTGACAGCACTGAGGCTGGTATCTTAGAAAAGATACGAGAGTTCAACCTCGAAACCACCAAGTCATTCTTGAAGAAAGGCTGGATCAACTACAGACCAGATCCGTTTGTACACGCTCCACAGACCTTCAGTCAGACTAAGGAATACTACAAGATGCTAGTGAAGTTCCGGAAAGTTCTGGACCCGAACCTGATCCTACATCCAGGTCGTCTAGCTATACCCTGGGAATCTGTAACCGACCTGCCAAATCCACTCAATGAGTGAAAGTCTGGAGGGAAAAAAGTTACAGAAACTAACCTATATTAATGGTGAAGTAACAAGGAGGAAAGATTGACAATGAATCTCGAAGAACTTCGTAGAATCAATGCACGCTGCATTCACTGCCGAGCGTGTCAATACGCATACTCTGATGAGCCTGATCGCGAAGGTATGGACGAAACTTACACAGGAATGATGCAGGGCTGTCCCGCTGGATTATACTATGGTTGGGAAGGCTACTTCAATAGCGGCAAGCAATGGATGGCAAGAGCATTCCTCAATGGTGAACTTGAAGCGAGCAAGGAATTCCTAGAAGTCGTTGAAGCCTGTACTACTTGTGGCATGTGCGAAACCCAGTGTCCCAACTATATTGATACTGTGCACGTTACAGAGGCACTTCGTGCAGCCATCATTGAGGCCGGAGTTGAGCCTCTCAGCAAACACAAGGGAATGGGTGACCGTGTCGCAATAGAAGACATGAGGAATCCATATGGTGAGCCAAGAGAAGAGCGAATCAAGTGGCTTGGTGAGAACAAGGATGTTGTTGATAAACCTGATACAAAGATTGCCTACTATGTAGGGTGTACCGCTGCTTATCGACAACAGCAAATCTCTGAACACACATTCAGTATCTTGAAGAAACTGGGTGTGGATTTCACAGTTCTGAGTGATGAGGTCTGTTGTGGGTCGCCAATTCTGCGTACTGGACAACGAGATGGATTCAAGGTTGTAATGAAGAAAAACCTTGAGCTGTTCAAGGACTTCGACCTTGTTCTATTCAGTTGCGCAGGATGCTACAAAACATTCAGGAACGACTATCCCGAGCACAGTGGTGAGCCACTTCCGTTCAAGGTCCGACATGCTGTAGAGTATGCCTACGACCTGATTCAGGAAGGTAAGTTACCTATCAAGGGTTCCTACAACAAGAAGGTCACTTGGCATGATCCCTGTCACAGCATCAGACACGTTGGAATTGCTATTGAGAAGGAGATTCTAAGTAAATCCAAAAATTGGCTTCATGACAGCAGGGCTGCTGATAAAGCTAAACAGGAGCACTACGAGCTTCCTCGAATCGTGCTGAGTCACATTCCCGGCCTTGAACAGGTTGAGATGTACCGTAACCGTGGCGACAGCTTCTGCTGTGGTGCTGGTGGCGGCGTAAAGGCTCAGTTCCCAGATATGGCCCTCTTCGCATCCAAGGAACGACTCAAAGAGGCTGCAGCAACCGGTGCTGAAGTTCTCATGACCAGTTGTCCCTTCTGCGTGACCAACTTCAACGACGGCATCAATGCGTTGAAGAAGGAAGAGGAAGAGACCGGGAAGGATCTCTCAGACCAAGGCTCGAAGCTTGTGGTCGTGGAGCTTCTAGAGTTATTGGATGAATTGATGTAGTGTATTCATTGAGACCCTGCCAAACGCAGGGTCCTTTGACTTCTTTTATTCAACTATCTTAGTATTGTGCTCAAAGGCAGTTGTGGATTGGTTTATCGTCATCACTGATCAGGGTTGGTAACAGCTGCTAAAAACCCGGACAAACCTGGACATATCTTAAATGAA
>JARGGA010000352.1 GCA_029210805.1 Candidatus Thorarchaeota archaeon | reverse complement strand
GGAATCACTTATTTGTTCAGTCACTTCATTGTAGGATGCAACGGTAACACCAAGATCAGCTGTGCCAGGACTGCTTATTGTACGAGTATAATCAATACTCGAAGTAAATCTCATTGCAGAACCAGTCCAAGAATTATCCCAGGCATATGCATCTACTGAAATGTCCTCTCCAGAAGGATTAGTGACAGAAACCCTCCATGACCCTCTATCCCAATAGTGAGATTCATCTGAAACTTGTACAATGAGTCTATTCATTCCCTTATCGCTTGTGTCAGGAAAGACGTATGCCGAGATATTATCGGTTTCAATGTGCTGGGGTGCGCCGGTAATATCGTTGAACGAGCCAAGGTCAATATCTTCACCACCAGGAGGAGAAAGTACAACATGTTCATCATCATCGGTGCTACGCCAAAGCAAACTCAAGAACGAGTAGTCTGGTGGATTTATCACTGATAGAGTGGCGCTTCCGTCCCCGCTAGAGGGCACCTCGAAATATGCATGTTTTGGTCGACCTCCAAGGTTTCCAGCAGCCAAAGTTGAAATTGTGCCATTCTTCAGCATCGCCTCAGTAATGATCATATCCTCAGGGTCAGTACCATCTAAAAATCCTAGATAGCTCGAGAAGGACATGTTGATGACATCGGCATCATTCTCAATTGCGAAAGCAACTCCATCAATGACAGATGATGAATCCAGAGGACTCCGGATAATAATGAGATCAGCTCCAGGTGCAACACCCACATAAGATGTCATCCCAGGTTGACCGCCAGCAACTGTTGATGCAACATGAGTGCCGTGTCCATTTGTATCTCCAACCGCAATAGCATCAGTTAGGTTCACTCCTCGAATGTAGACATTGCTTGAGTGTTGGTCATAGAAGACTGCAACCTTGGATTCACCTAAGAGGACAACATTCTCAGTGGTTAATGAGATATATCCATCAGTATCTGCATCAACACCTCCTAGCCATCTATCACCTTCTCCATATTCAAAAAGCCCATTATCATCAATATCAATGAACATGTAGTCACTTGCATAATCAAATGAGGACCCAGTTTGTCCTTCAACAGAATTAATTGGTCCTTCATTTGAATCTATAACTGCATCTCCATCTAGATCAACATAATAATCTAGACCACTCTGAAGGATTGTCAGTTCATCAGTACTAGATCTCCACAACGAAGGATGAAGCCATGCGGCTCCAGTATCTATTATTGCTACTCTTGTTCCTGTGCCATCAATTGCTTGATTGTCTAGTTCGAGGTTATTCCACACATCAGGTGCATTTATTGAGGGAACTGAAGATGGAAGGGCCGGATAGAATTGTTTTGAACCCGAAGAGGCATGTGCTAGACCCAAGGAGCTTAGATCCTGAAGAGAGGCATGATCACTAACACTAGCCGCATAGAAGGACCCAACATGAACTACATTGTTTCCGCGTTTTTTAAAATTCACACCTAATGTTTCCGCAAAGGAAATCTCCGCGGGTGTAAGTTCATCTTCAAATTGAAGAATTGCACTTACACCAGTATCATCAGCAAGTGAGAATGCGGTCCGATGCTTCGCAAGCTCCAGATTAAGCATTGATTCAACGGTCACTGTACTTGTCGCTTCTACTAAATTTGCAGAAATTGATGATGCGGCTATGGAACCAATAGGTACCTGAAGCGTGGATAAAATAAGAAATATGAGTAGCATTCTCTTGTACATAGTCCTACCTCTTGGAGTAATCTGACGATGGATGCGTTTGACAGATATGCTTTCTGTTTTTTGTAAAAGATGAGATGGGTGGACCAAGTCCACCCGATTGACTACCCCTTGGCTATGATGTCAACATCTTTGAAGACAATCTCGGGCGCAATAATAGTCTGCATGTTTAGAGGTTTCTTGGCAACCTCTACAGCCTGCTTCAGCAAATCAAATACATTTCCCGAAACCATTAGCCCATGTACAGCACCCACCATCTTCCCATTTTCTATGAGAATGGCGGGATTTCCTACAATACTGAAATCACCAGATTCAGGATTTGAACTGTGGGCACCCTGAACTCCGCGAATGTAGAAGCCATAATCGATCTCTGAGATTATTTCCTCGATCTCCCGATTACCAGATTCCACTATGATATTGGATGTTGATGCTTCAACTAACCCCTGACGTCTATTTCGTCTGGCATTCCCAGTACTCTGAACACCCATTCTTTGGGCCCAGTAATTGTCCCAAATGAAGGACCGTAGAACACCTTTCTCAATTAGAGGGGTTCTCTGTCGAGGAACTCCTTCGTCATCTGCAATGGATGTATTCATTCCACGGACATCAGTTCCGTCATCAACAATAGTAATCAATTCTGCTGCGATGGTTTCGCCTATCTTGTCCCCGATTTTGGACTTCCCACGAGCTACGTTATCCCCTCTAAGAGATTGAAAGAGGGTATGCTGCATGATCTGACCATATGCTGAAGGGTGCATAACAACTGTAAATTTCCCTGTTTTTCCCTTTGCAGATTTCTTAACTATTCGAATGGTATCAACAATTTCGTCAACAACCCTATCCACTTCGAGATTCGGATCACGTCGGACATCAAATGCCATAACCATTGGGGTCATCCCATTCTCGATAGGAGCGACACACCCGAGATAGGTATAGGCTACAGATCCTTTTTCAGAGTGCTCTATATTGTTGCTGTTTGCATATGCGCTAGAAACGACTCCACTTCCGGTCCCCCCAAATCCAGGAATGATACCTGGTTCAGCAGAGGTTATTTTTGCTACAAGATCAGTCGATACTTCTGCAGCTTTCGAGGCTTCTGAGGTTCCTAATGATTCATCCCAGAGACCCTGAATATCTGGATATTTCGCAGGTTTGGGCAGTGGTTGAGTATTTTTGTCTTCCGTGGTTGCACGAGCTGCAGCAAGAGCAAGTTCGAGAGCTTCCATTGTTGCTTCTCTTGAAGCTATATTGGTGAAAGCGGAACCAGTCTTCTTCCCAATGAAGACACGAATGGCGATCTCGACACCTGCTGTCAGATTCACAGTAGAAACTTGTGCCATTTCAATAACAGCTTCTAAATCTGTGGAATCTTGGGCCTGTACTTCAAGTTGGTCTGCACCAAGCTTCTTTCCTTCTTCCACAATGTTTTTGCAGATATCGAGAAGTGTCTCTTCAGATAACATTAGTTCTTACCTCCAAAAGTGATACCGCTTTCAGCGAACCGAATATTAGGTCCTCCATCTCCAGTGAAAGCTTCCTGACCCTTTCCACATCGACCCGACCCCCATTCGATTTCGTCCTTTGATATACCATCTATTTTGAATAGAGAGTCTGTGGCAATGCCAGATATTGATAGGTCGGTAACAGGCTGCCCCAATTCACCATTTACTATTTCATAGGCCTCTTGAATGCCAACCTGGAAACTTGCATTCATCTGAGCTTGGCCTCCTCGAAAATCAGCACACAAGTACCCGAATTTGATACCTTCAATTAGCTCTTCAAATGAGTGATTTCCTTTGTCAAAGTATGTATTTCGCATTCGAATTATTGGAGGAAATAGAAAACTCTCAGCACGTGCATTCCCGGTTGTTCTTTGTCCTGCCTTCGCTGCATATTCACGATTGGTCATAAGTTCTGTCAAGGTAGAATCTTTGATAATTTCAACTCTGCTTGAAGGAACACCTTCATCATCAAATTTTGAAGTCCCGACATTTCCAATCAGCGTACCATCATCAATCATATTCACACCTTCAGCAGCAACAACCTCTCCGACCTTTCCATTGAAAGCACTCTGAACAGTGAGGTCAGCTTCAGCAAGATGACCCAATGCCTCATGAGCAATTGTTCCTATCACTCTAGG
>JARGGA010000351.1 GCA_029210805.1 Candidatus Thorarchaeota archaeon | reverse complement strand
AACCGAACAACATCTTGGACTCGATGTCCAGGATTGTATAGGTTTCGGGAAACGGTCGTAAGATACTATGGGAATCAAGAATGAAATGAAGAAAAAGCCAAGACTGCAAAAAAGGGCAGAGTTGTACACAGATTTCAACGCATGCCAATCACTGCCATTATTGCTATCTAACATCTTCATCCAACAACATCAAAACAAACTGTCAGAAAACATTCCACTTGATGCTTGCCAATCCTAGGGAAAGGATATTTGTAGTGCTAACTGCGAGTCCGTATCGTGTTTTAGCACAGTGAACATGGTGATGCCCATGCTTGATGACGTTCTGTATTATATCGAAGCCAATGTCGAAAATTCTCTTTCCGACCTGAAGGAAGTACTACGTTTTCCTTCGGTGGCTGCAAAAGGTGAACATATGAAAGAAACTGCCCAGTGGGTGGCTGACCATTTGGAACCTCTTGGATTGAAAGTGACACTTCATAAAACTGCAGGACCTCCTGTTGTGACTGGAATTTTGGACGTGGGTGCAAAACGCACTCTACTGTTCTATGACCACTACGATGTCCAGCCTGCAGAGCCATTCGATCTATGGGACTCTCCTCCCTTTGAACCAACGGTTCGAGATGGAAGATTATATGCTCGAGGGGTTGCCGATAACAAAGGAGATACGGTTTCTCGAATTTGGGCCCTGAAGGCTTTCCTTGAAACTGAAACTGTTTTACCAGTGAATATCAAATTCGTTGTAGAAGGAGGCGAAGAGGTTGGAAGCCCTGACATGCCCGAGTTCGCAAAGAAGAACAAGGATTTTCTGAAAGCTGATGGGGGCATATGGGAGTTCGGTGGTGCAGGTATTGATGGAAAACAGGAGGCATGGCTAGGTCTCAAAGGTCTTCTCTACGTTCAACTTGAAGTGGAACGTCTGAAAATGGATGCCCATTCTGCCTATGCATGCATACTACCCTCTGCTCCGTACCAGCTTGTGTGGGCCTTAAACTCAATGAAGGATAGAAATGGAAGGATTTTGATCGACGGATTCTACGATGACCTGCAACCTCTTACTGATGCAGAACTCAAGGCCATCGCGAAAGTTGATATTCACAAGTCTGATGTAAAAGACCACTATGGAATTCAAGCATACCTCAATGATCTCAAGGATGAGGAACTCAAGGAAGCTTACTATAATGCCCCCACATGCAATATTGCCGGCATAGGATCTGGCTGGCAGGGAATGGGCTCTAAAACCGTTTTGCCTGCAAAGGCCATGGCCAAGGTTGATTTCCGACTTGTTGAGGATATGAATCCAGATGATATTGCGAAGAAACTAAGGAAACATCTTGATAGCAATGGTTTCGAAGATGTGAAGATGGTCTCGTCTGACGGATATCCTCCGGGCAAGGTCCCTGTTGATCATCCATTTGTTGATGTTGTTAATAGGGCGAATAAGATTGTTTTTGGGCATGATATAGTTGTACATCCGACTAGTCCTGGATCAGGACCCTTGTACCTCTTTACTGATTCAGTGCCGATGGTGTCCATCGGCGTTGGTGATTTTGAATCAAGAGCGCACTCACCAAATGAGAGTATTGTGATTGATAATTACCGTCTTGCCATGAAACGAATTGCAGTCGTTATCGATGAAATGAGTAGGTGGTAAGTCAAAAAAAGAAGGAACTGGCATGGCTTGAAACCATGCCGCATGATTTCCTATGGTAGAGGAGGATTGATTCGGATGTCCTTCTCCCACTCAACCTCATATTCGTAATTTATGGAAATCTTCCCTTGAGGTTCCACTTTTAGTTCCCACTCAATAACTCCAAGTTCGTTCTTCTTTGGAATATGAGAAGGTTCTTTCAGCTCGACAACAATCTGTTCCGAGCTACTATGAGGGATTCTATCAACGATACGAATCTCCACATTTTCCTTGGAGAAACTCTCAATTTTAATTTGGTACTGATACCCTCGTTTGGTCTTCCCTCTCGTTATTCCAGCTTTATCAGTATCCTTAGACACCAGTTTCTTCTCTGCTTTCACATCATAGGCAGTTCTTGTTCCGAGTCTGAATTTTTCACGTGGAGATATCATCCCAATTGAGGTTTCACCGATGAAGTCCCCTTCTGAGTATACTTTGACTCCTCCTGGTAGAAGCACAGAATCACCGTTAGTAATCTCATCTTGTGCTACTACTTCTGGCATAGCATATGCATTCCAGAAATGCAACTGACGTGATTCGAATTCTTCAAGCTGTAGTGTTACAGGATGAGGATCATCACCAGAAGTAATACTAACCTTTCCCGGGACGTCATAGACCACAACGCCACTGAGAGTTTCAGAGGCTTCTGCGTAGGTTTCAACTATAGATGGTGCTGGCTCTGCAAAGTAATCCGTCTCGTCGTCGAAATCTGCTCCTTCCTCTTTTTCCTCCTTGGAATATAATCCATCAACCATTCCACTTGAAGTAGCAGATACCATGCCACCTATGTATGGTGAGAACACATCAACATAGTATGGGCTTGCTTCTACCGCTCTAACTGGACGTGCCGATGCTGTAGAAACAACCAAGTCCACATTATTCCAATTTTCCAATGAGTTGTTGTATATCATTGCGATCCTTTTCAAGGAAGATTTGTTCAGTTGAAGATCAACATCATATGTTGGTGACCATCCTGCATAGGCAATTTGATACACGACCTCAAGCTCGATCTGACTTGCCTCTTTGGTATTCAGCATAACCTGTACTTCGTAGGTTGTTTCAGTTTTCCGCTCACCTTGAACTCGATTGATGTTGTTCTGAAGGGCCTGGATTTTGGCATCCAGTTCTTTCCTTTCCTCTTCAAGGGCACGGAGCTTCTTCTTTGCATCTGTGATTTGTTTCAGACCGACTTTGTCCATCTCATCTAGTCTTTCCATCGTGGATTCGCCTGCAGCAAACCACTTACCAAACTCTGTTGAGAACTGGGTCATGACTGTTTCAAACTGAGTGACTCGAGATTCTTGATTCTCGATCTTCGATGAAACTATTGCCTGTTTTTTCTCGAAACCTTTGAGTTCCTCTAACATTTCTTTGAGATTGCCTTCAGGCTCGTATGTCTTTGTAACCCGCTTCACATCGATTCCCTTGATGGATGCTGCACCTTTCCCTTTCACTCTGAAGCTATCTTCTTGGGCATAATTTGTAATGCCTCCAATGGTGAGAGTCTGTTCTCCGGCTGATATCTTTGGTCTGGCAATTCTGATGATCCTTGCGCCATCCCTGAAGACTGTAACTCCATCAATCCATGTGTCTATTTCTTTTGACATCTTTTTCACCTCTATGGCAATGGTGGAGAAATTGTAACATCCTTCTCCCACAGAACCTCGTATTCATAGACAATCTCGGTCTTTTGACCAATGTCTATGTTCTTCGTCCACTTGATGACACCAAGTTCGTGTTTCATAACCCCAATCTTTTCCAAGTCCAGTTTGACTTCAATAGACGTGCTGTTGCTCTGAGGTATCCTATCAACAACCTCGATCTCTACAGGTCTCTTAGAGAAACTCTCGATTTCAAGTCTGTACTTGTAGTATCGCCTTCGTTTTCCTCGTGTCAATCCTGCTTTCTCAATGTCTTTTTCCACAAGCTGCTTTTGCGCTTTAACATCGTATGCAACTCGTGTACCAATCTTGAACTCCTCTCTTGGTGAGATTTGGGCAATACTGGTTTCCCCAATGTAATCTCCCTCTGCATAGACCTTCATGTTTCCTGGAAGGATTACGTTGTCTCCATTAGTAACTTCGTCTTGCGCAACTACCTCGGCCATTCCATCAGGATACCAGTAATGCACGGTCTTTGATTCGAGGTCTTCCTCTGTTAG
>JARGGA010000350.1 GCA_029210805.1 Candidatus Thorarchaeota archaeon | reverse complement strand
CAGAGCACACTTGGGGTACATCACTTCTTGCATGGCTGATTGCATCGAATTTGTCTGAAACAGGAGAAGTGATTGATACTGGAAAGGTCATGACAATGGCATTATTGCATGACATTTCCGAATCCCAAATATCTGACATTCCACATTCTGCAGTACGGTTGGGTGGTCGCGTGATGAAAGATGGGAAACTATCCGCAGAATATGCAGCAATCGATGATATTTTCGATTCTCAATGTTCGATTCATCAGAACTCAAAGAGTATCATAACTGAATACTATGAGCAAAAATCATTGGAGAGTCGTATTGTCCATGGAGCAGATATTCTTGATATGCTGCTTCATGCAATTTCTCTAGAAAGAAATGGTGTCAATCCTAAACTTCTGAAACCATTTTTTGACTCTGGTGAAGATAAATTGGCCTCATTAAATATCATGCTTGTCAGCGAGATATACTCGAATATAGAAGCAGAACATAAAAAGAACTTATTCTGAGTGTTCCTCTTTCATTGAATCAATAGTCTTTTGGTAGACTCGAATACTTGCGGCTAATTGTCTGGCGACACGTACTGGTTCTGGAATTCGTCCATTGTGTGTAAAATGATTCACTATACCGACAGCTGCTGCTTCCTCTATCCCCGCAGAAACAATGAAGACTTTCAAACCATTGTTTAGCATAACTTCTTTGCGAGTTCCTATAGAATCAATAGCTGCCATCCTCTTCTCCCATTCTGATGGAAAATACTCTCTCACATATTTTTCTAAACCCTCAGATGGAGTATAAGATATACTTACAACAGGAGTTTCAGTTTCTTGATGGATTTTGTGAATATCAAGAGTATTGAACCATGAAATGATACTTCCACCAAGCAACCATGTTCTAATGTCTGTGCGTTTCAAATTATGATACATTCGGATGAATTGTTCTGTAGAATCGATGCCGCCAACAGCTGGATTACAAAAACAAAATCCGTCAATCTTTAGATCCCCTCGCATAACGACTCCTGCAACATAACTGGTTCTGTCTCCCCTCGAAAAGCTCTCTGCAACACCTAGAACCCTAATGCCAGCTTTCCACTGAAAGGGTTTTGGATCCAAACTTGTTTGTTGGATTTTGTGAACCGAGCCCATTGCTTTCACCATTCCGGATTATTACAAGCACATAAGGAGAAAACACATTAGCTCCTTAATCCTTGCGACTATTCGACGTAAGTTTATTAATGCGCAATATTACAGATGGTATAAGCAAGCGTACGTTATGAGGTAGGTGACATGTTCGACCCCGGCTTTGAAGAGCTACAGGAAAAACTCCGCGAAATTATGGAGGAAGCCACAGCTCTAGCTACAGGTATTCGTGCATGGTTGTTATTGTCCAAAGAAGGTTTGCCTATCTCTTCAGCCGTTCCTCAAGGTCTTGAAGAAGCAGAGATTGCAGCAATGTCTGCATCTATTCTCGGAGTGGCTGATTTAGCTGCAGAACGATTAGAGCAAGGCTCTCTACAAGAAATATTGATTACAAACGACCAAGGATTGATCATTATGAAAGGTGCAGGTGAAAAGGCCATCCTTGTTCTCGCTGCCCGTAAAGATATGAAAACTGGCTTACTGGTTTATGCCGCAAAAACTGCTGCTGAGAAAATTGCGCCCCTACTCTAGAATCCTGGTACGTGCGTTAACCAATAGATGCAATTTCGCATCATCAGCGAATTATCTTCAGATTCATATGCCCCTGATAGTCCCCAATTATCAATGAAGAAATTACTACCTGTCACTATTAGTCGTGACGATAAACGTCCTTCTTGAACTACAAGCACAGGCCGAAGAGCGGTATGTGTTGTACCAACATCATCTATCCATTGAAATACCTCCTGAGCCAGAACAGTTTGATTCTCCCCTGGATTAATGGATGCCCCATTGTAGTCAAAGGAATAGATTCTCTCGGTAACTGCGTGCTCCTCCTCTATATTGACAACTTCAACGGTATTTGCCACACCATAGGTTACGATTGTAGACGTAGGAACGGTGTCAAAATTAAGCGACATATCAAACACAGCAAGAAGCGCATTTACTCCCTCTACGTCCATGCTCAGATTGTTACCCGCAGCAATCATAATATTCCCCCCCTTCTGCCAATATATTCCATATGCATCCAGTTCATCTTGACTGTACCTTGTAGAACTATATGGTATACTGGTTTCCCCAGTTTCAGAGAATTCCCACGCACAGGGGTCAAGAATTATTACTGCATCGAACTGCTTAAATTTGTCAAAAGAGATATCTTTGCGGTCTCTGATTTCCTCAACTGACACTCCCGAGCTTGCGATTCTTGAATAGAACTGTCTAAACTGGCCATAGATCGAATCCATCCACCACGAAGTATGAGTGAAATCGAAGGCGATTCTTCTAAACGGTGTAGTTACGCCGAATTTTATGCTTGACCAAATTGTGCGATAGTCCTCAGATTGTAAAGTTATTAGAGCTTGCATATTGGTCCAATCAATTGATGATATCACTTTGATCTGGATTTGAATTTCATAACTCTGATTTACAAAGATTATATCTGGTGCAGCAATCCAATGCTTTGCCGGACCTGATATCAGTATGGTGAATGTTGAATTCTTGCTTGCAAATACTGACGCTTTCAAACGAACAGTTGTATTTAGGAACCAACGCTCAAACTCAAAGATACCTAAATCTGGGCTTATCCATGCCATCATCGGAAGACCGTCCACCTTCTCGGTGCTTTCAAGATACGCCATGGCTGCTTCTTGGTCTAACAGTCCTGCTCCTACTTGCCATGCGGGGTAGCTAAGATGTTTCGTGCTGGCAAGAAGAGCCGCTTTTATCATCCCTGGTGTCCACTTCCAATTATTTTCCAGGCAATAATTAATGATATTCACTGCAGCCCCTGTAACAAACGGTGCAGCTGCACTTGTCCCATGAAATGTAGTAGTGGAATCAATGAAATAGCCAGGGGCCGCGATATCTGGTTTCATTGATCTATTGACTGATGGTCCAATTCCTGAATAGGAATAAGGTGTTTCAGTATCATCGATAGCTGCTACCGATATCACCTCAGGATACACTGCAGGAGATTCAATTGAGCTTCCCGTTATTCCCCCTTGCGCATTGTTACCTGAAGCAGCCACAATAGTGACCCCTTGCTGAAACGCCCATTCAATGATTTCCCTCATTCCATCTGAGTTTGATGGGGATTTTCCAAGACTCAGATTGATTACTTCGCAATCTTGTTCTAGAATAGCCCATTGAATAGCTGCGATAATTGATTCGACAGTTGCGACGTTATCTGAATTGACAACCTTTGCATTTACAATCGCGGTGTTTGGTGCTTGCTGAACTGTGATTCTGGCTACATAGGTTCCATGAAGAAGGCTATGAGGTTTGGAATCGTCAGTACTGAGATCGTCCATGGAATAACCATATGTAGAATTAACAAAACTTGCTTCTGCAACAGTGTGTACGGTTAAGAGATTGTCCTTTGTGATTCCCGAATCAATAATTGCCACTCTTACTGTAAGCTGCGGTGGTAGGAATGTTCTTGGCACGATTAGAAATGCGAAAGTTGTTGATACTATTATCATCGAGATGACTAGAAGCGCTTTCCCTCTATTGGGAACCTGCACATCAATCATGTCATCCTCCATTGCTCATAACCTCATTGATTCCGTGATATGTCAAAAGTATGTAACCTATTGATAAAGAATATGCGAAACCAGCAAGCACTCACCCTAAACTAAAGCCTTATTTCTTTTGCAGCCGGGTGAGCATTGAGGTAGCCACACTTGGTTATGGATGATCCCGATATTCACAATATTGACGAACATACTGGAA
>JARGGA010000349.1 GCA_029210805.1 Candidatus Thorarchaeota archaeon | reverse complement strand
GTCGTCTTTGCGAGATTATCCTATGTCGGGCTACGAAGATTTACGTGAAAAAATCGCTCGAAAGAAATGTAGAGTGTGTGTTGTTGGGTTAGGATACATCGGTTTTCCAACTGCTCTTTTCTATCAAAGAAGTGGATATCAGGTCGTAGGAGTAGACTTGAACACAGAGCTAGTGGATAATCTCGGAAAAGGCAAGGTAAGCATGATAGAAGAGGGATTAGAAGAAATTGCAGCAGAATTGCTACCAAAAATCGAGCTGCATTCTGAGTATAATTCACTTGAGAATATTGATATTTTTGTCTTGTGTCTTCCAAGCCCAATAGACATTGACAAAACACCAAATGTGACATACTTGGAGAACTCACTGTCAGATATCGCGTCCATTGCGAAAAATCATACTCTCATCATTATTGAAAGCACAGTGCCTGTAGGTTTTACAGAGGGACAGATGGAGCGATTCAAACAAATGAGTTCACTTGTCCCTGATGAAGAGTATTGGTTTGCGCACAGTCCGGAGAGAGTTCTGCCAGGTAGCGTTGTCAAAGAAATGGAAGATAATGACCGTTTGATTGGTGGTGTTACAGAGAAAGCAACGGATCTAGGATATTTATTCTTGGCAAGTGTTTTTGGTGAAGGTAAGATACACAAAACAAATTCGAAGACTTCTGAAACTTCGAAACTTGCTGAAAACGCTTTTAGAGACTCATCCATAGCTTTTGCCAACGAACTAGCACGACTTTCAACCGAAATCGGTATCGATGTAAGAGACGTCATTCGCCTTGCAAATTTGCATCCAAGAGTAGACATTCTTGAGCCAGGATTAGGCGTTGGGGGATATTGTTTCCCGAAAGACGGGTGGATTTTGGTCAACTCCATGAAGCAAACGAAGGAAATAGCGCAAGTGATCCCTGCAGCACGATCTGTAAACGATAGCATGCCCAATCATACTCTTGGAAGAATCAAATCCGAATTAGGAGAGGAATATGGAAGAATCAAGAGATTTGGAATACTGGGGCTTTCATACAAACCCAATGTGAATGACACGAGAATGAGTCCTGCTCTTGCACTCATCGAACTCTTGGAGAAGGAGAAACGAGAGGTAGTTGCGTATGACCCATTGGTAAAGGGGAATTCTGATGTCAGCATGGTTGATAACCTAGACGATTTGGTGGAATCTTCTGAGATAATCATACTTGCAGTAAACCACAATGGGATTGTGGATTCATTGCTATCATACGATTTGTCTAGAAAAGTGATTGTTGATCCGACCGGAGTGCTTCTCAAGGAAAAGAAAAGATTCAGAGAATACATAGGACTTTCAATCTGAATCCGGCCATTTTCTCGAATTAACTCACGGGTTCCCAACAAATCCCGAGTTCATCCGCTTTTTCAAATGCTTTCTGCATTTCCACATTACTAACCCTTCTGGAAATATCAGCAAAAGCATCGGGATTTTGTAGCACTCGGTGTTCAGGACGATATTGTGCCATAATATTGACCATACAATCGGGCAAGTTTCTTGAAACCCACTCTAAGATGGGAAATGTACAGCACTCCAGATGATTAGGTAACACAAGGTGACGGATAATTACTTCACCATTATTGTACGCCGTTAGATGATTTCTTGAAACAATATCGAAATAGTTCTTAACTCCAGACAATCTTTCAGCACATTCATTGTTTCCATACTTGAAATCAGGAAGCCAAACATCTACCAAATCTGCAATAAGGCTCATTCCCTCACTTGAACCATACATACTTGAATTCCATAGTTGAGTAATATTCGATGATTGATAGCCTAATGACCCTATGATTGTATGTGTGTTTGGAACAGGGTCTCCACCGACATAGTTGATATTTAGAGCGCCATCTTCACCCAATCGTTCAGCAAGAATCGCGAGTTCTCGGGCTGAAACTACTCTGCCTGAGTTAGGATTTGTAGAGATATCGCTATTTTGGCAGAAAGCACATGCAAGACAACAAGATGAGAAGAAGATGGTTCCGCTTGGAACAAGAGGCGCCTCCTCGCCGGTGTGAAGGAATACAGATGAAACTCGTGATGCGGCTCCAAGCTTGCACCAGCCTTTCTGATCGAGAGACCTATCGGAACCACAGCGTCGCTCACAGAAATGGCAATCTCTCAGAATACGAAGCGCCAACTCTATTTTGAGGCTAAGGAATGTAGATGCGGCTGCTAGGTCAGAGGTTCTCTCGCTCCCGGCGTCAATCGACTCTACATATCCTTTGAATTCCGTGCTCAATTGCTCATGTTTTTTCCAGAGGGTATGCGATGTAGCATCAAGACCTACATCACATACAATATCCTTCGCAAGAAGATACTTTGCAAGATGATTACCATCAATTATGCTTCTGTATCTGGACAGCCGTTTTAGAACTTCAGGATTTTTCCATACTCGAGATGTATCGGGCCTGACTGCACGCCACATAACATGTCCATACAGGATTGTACGATAAAAGGTCTGTGTGAGGGGGGATTACAGAAGAACAAGTGGTGCCTTTGCTGTATCCCATTTTAGCATGATTTCCATTGTTGTTACTAGAATGAAGATTTTTCGCTTCAGCCACTCATCAAGGGAAGATGAGAATCGCGCGACTGTTGCGGCATCTGCAAGCAAGTCAGTCTGAACAGGTGAAGGAGAGAAGAATTTGCACTGGCTAGGAATGATATCGCTTTCAAAATACCAATTCCGGTAATTTGCGGCTACATCCTCATTACGCTCAGGCCTTTGATAATCATCAAATCGACGCCAATTGCAAGCGAAGATAGCATCAGAAGCAGAGAATATAGAATCAAAATTGTTTGTAGTTTGAATCTCGCGGTCAAATGAATTGGCAACTGAGCTAGCTTCTCTGATCACTCTCTTGAGCAATCCAAAATCAGTCGGGGCAGCTATCGTGACGTCAGCTCCAAGCATAGGTAAGAGTAGTGCCATGCTGTGTGCCACATTAGGCAAATCAAATCGAGAACCAAATCCCCAGGATATTGTTATTTTCTTCTCGTGCAAATCACCAAGTTGTTGGGTCATTCCAAGAATCTCAGAGAGGGCGGCTGGAGATGAATAGATTTCATCTGCAATGGAAAGCATCGGTGATGTTATCTCAGAAGCGATTCTCTGGGTTGCTGTAAATCCACTACCAAAAGATTCTGTATCTATGAGTGATGTAATCAATAGGTCAACTGTTGAGTCAATCATCCTGCAATTGGAAAGTATACTTTCCAAACCTGAAGTATGATCCAAGAGTGAACTAAAGTCGGTCAGACGGGCGCCAGTTTTTGCGGTAGCAGCAGTCACAGCCACAGTATTCGTTTTACTGGCGTTCTGGTAGAGGGAACCAAGAAGATGCTGCGTAGCTTCGCCTTCAGATTCTCCATCGAACCAAGAGGCGCTTGCACGATTCAATATCTCATGAAGCAGATTGCTAGTGTATCCTTTCACATTCAGAGATTCCATAGACATTCAAGTGTGGAATATGACACATGCGTATTAGCCTATTGGCCCTATCAAGGTGGCATCATGAGCAAACCATATCAAGACAAAAATCCGTGAATTGAAACGGGAGTGAACAACTAATGCCAGTGAACCCAATAGATTACGGAAGATATGGACATCATGAAATGGTTCACATTTTCGAAGAGGAGTTCCGTCATCATTTATGGCTCAAGATAGAAGCTGGCGTTGCACAAACTCAAGCGGAGCTTGGGTTAATTCCTGAAGAGGCTGCTGACGATATAGCATATACGGCAAGACCGGAGATTGTTACATTATCCCGAACGATGGAGATAGAAAGCACCACAAGACATGATGTTGCTGCACTCTTTGAAGCTATAGCGGAGAAATGCAGTGGAGAGGGAGCACG
>JARGGA010000348.1 GCA_029210805.1 Candidatus Thorarchaeota archaeon | reverse complement strand
GAATTAGGAACCGAACAACATCTTGGACTCGATGTCTAGGATTGTATAGGTTTCGAGAAACGGTCAGTGCGTATCCAATAGAATACATGATGTTAGCCACGGGGAATCTTGAAAACAAAACTTGAACCTTGAGAGATATCACCAGGAACGCGGTCTTCTATCCATATGGTTCCACCGAACTTTTCTATAATTGTTTTCACCAAAGTCAGGCCTATTCCAGAACTTGTACTTGCGGTTCGCTCGAGGCGATCTAATACACTGGATTTCATGGAAGGAATTATTCCAGGACCCCTATCATCGATTCGAATTAGGATTGCGTTTTCATCGTCCAGATACTTTGCTGTTATATCAAGGCGAACGGTTCCGTTGGTGTCAAATTTCACAGAATTATGGAAAATATTGAAGAAGACGTCAAAAAGCAAATCATTTGCCATAACTCTGAATTTTCGAGGTGCCAGAATCGTGTTGATTTCGATTGTCCGTTTAGAGAAGGTATGTCGGATAGAATCTAGTGCGTCCTTGTATGTATCGAATATGTCCATTGACCTAGTAGGTTGTAGATCAGACTGAATCGAAGAGAACTTGCGGACGCTTCGGATCAAAGTGATACTTCTTTCCACCTGTGACAAGGCATTCTCAGCTAACTCGGTAACTGTACTTGGTAAATCAGAATCCGTCAGCAGTAACTCAAGGGCGGCCATCAGTCCTTGATGAATATTATTTAGGTCATGAGCCATAAGGTCATTGAAGAACTCGGCCCGTGTTCTGGCTTCTTGTGTCGACCTTTCAGCCAGTTTCCTTGCAGTGATATCAATAATGACTCCCTGAATTACTGGTTCCTCATCTTTCCCAAATTGGACAGCTTGTGCAGTATCCCGAATCCAGCGAACACTACCATCTTTTGTTCGTATCTTGTATTCAGCATCTGCCACATATCCATCAATAGATCGCAGATTGTTTATTTCTTGGATGACATCATTGAGACTCTCCTCATCTACGATATCTGTCAATTTGACTTTGCCATCCACAAAGTCTTCAGCTGTATGTCCAGTAATTTCTTCAACTGTGCCGTGGAAGAAGAGGGGGCCATAGTGGTCTAGATGCCTCTGGTAGGCAATACCTTGGAAGTTTTGAACGAAAGTTCGATACATAAGCTCTGACTTCTTCTGGAGTTCTTCAGCTTCGATTCGATCGGTTATATCCAAGATAGTTCCAAGCATTCGACTAGGTCGCCCTTTTTCATCGTAAGTGACCTCTCCTGCCTCATGAACGGTTCTAATGGTACCATCAGGTCGAACAATCCGGTGGTCAATACTGTATGAGATTCCTTCATTCAATGCTTCTTGAATGGCTTTTCGTACTCTATCTCTGTCCTCAGGATGAATGAGCTGAAGGAATTTCTCATACGAAGGTGTGAAGTCTTCATAATCAACACCAAATATACGACAAGTCTCTTCAGACCATATATCGACATCATTAATGACATCCCAGTCCCAGCTACCAAGATGTGCAATTCTCTGAGCCTCAGCTAGAAGCGCTTGGCTTGTTCTGAGAGCATCATCAACAAGCTTTTTCTCTGTAATGTCGATCGCCGTTGCTACACTTGCGTTTTGTCCATCGTATTCAATTAGACTGGACCAATAGTCTAACCATCGAATTTCTCCACTCTTTGTGACTAGTTTAAGCTCGAAATGGAATGTGTCTTTGTGTCCTTGATCGCGAGAGTTCATTAATTCCTGAACCATAGCATGCTGGTCAGGATGTACAAGTTTTGACACGTTTATGCCAATTAGTTCCTTCAGAGAATATCCAGAGATTCTTGCAGCAGTTTCATTTGCATAAACAAATTTGCTTTCAAGTCGGACAAAAACCGCTGCGGGAGTCGTTTGCGCCATGCGCCGGAATTTTTCTTCGCTCTCCTGCAGCTTTAATTCAATGATTTTACGGTCTGTAATATCACGCGCTACAGATACTATGCTTTCTCCGTCTTCATGAAGGGACATGGTTGATGTGTACCACAAAGACTTCCCATTGTGCATAATCTGGTAATCATAAACAAGACTGCCACCAGTTTTCCGAATTCTTTCGGCATATTCAAGATAAGTTTCTAGCATATTTGGAGGCATGAATTCAGAAACAGATTTTCCAATTAGCTCTTCAACAGGAGCTAGAAGTAGATGATCATCGTTTGTATAAACTTGGCTATAGCAGTCGTTTTTATCATATACGAAAATCAAATCGTGCATCGAATTTAGAACAGTGCGATAACGTTCTTCGCTGTATTGAAGCAATTCCTCAGTCATTTTTTGCTCGTTGATATCAATGAAGGTTCCCTGAATTGCAGGAATTCCATTATAGTCAATAGCACTGGCGGATAATTCTACCCAGAGTACAGTCCCGTCCTTTCTGAGAGCACGGACAGTGTTTCTTCGAGAATGTGGTTTTCCTAACAGTCTATCTTGAAAACCTAGAAAGAAACCCTCTCGATCTTTTGGATGAATAACCTCTTGAACTTGAGTTGGATTCATTGATAGCATCTCATCAACTGAATATCCGAGCATTTCCGCCAAGGCAGGATTAACAAATACGAATTGTAAGGGATTGGTCACAGAAACTAAAATTCCCTCTACCGAGTCTTCAACTAAGGTTCGATATTGAGTTTCAGAGGCTCGAAGGGCGTCTTCCACCTCTCGCCTCTCGGTAATATCTCTGGCAACTCCTAGAATGGAATTAATTGTGCCATCTGCATCACGGAGAAATGTGTTCGACACCTCAACCCAAACAAGTGAACCATCTTTTCGTTGCAGTTCTATTTCAAAGCCAATTGGGTCATCTTGCGATTCAGTGTCCTTAATCGCCAGGGCATCAGCTAAACGCTCAGCAACGATTTTCTGAGATTCCGGAGGCATTATATCAATAATCTGTTTCGTAAGCGCTTCATCAGGGCTATAGCCGAGTAGATTTTCTACAGAATCACTTACAAAAAGGAAGTTCAAATCTAAATCGGTGGTCCATATGACGTCTTTTACTTTTTCAGTGATTATTCGATAATAATCTGCTATCTCAATGGGAAGCTTCTGAACCTCAGTCTTACTCATTCCTTTTCTGCTGCGGTTCATATTTTCTTCACTCATTGCTAAAAACTCGAGCGTGTCATTCAGAGGCGTCTTCGTAGACGAGGTGTTTGTAGGGCACCACGTATCCGGTATTTAAACTATTATATGTGATTAGTTCCTATGCAAACGATTTTGGGCATCCTAACCGCGTTACCAATTCAAATGTATTTTGTGTCAAGACAATTAAGCATAGCTTGTATCCTTGCGATTTCGGAATAACTACTAAATGTTCCAATTCCAAGTTTACATCCTCTTTGAATTTTCACATCAATTTGTCCTTTGCAGATATTTTATGTACTTACGCGCTATTACAATACTGTACAAAATTGGAGAGAGTTGCATGGAATTTCCCGATGAATTAAGATATGCAGAAGAGTCTTTGAAACAGGCAGAGAAAGAATTCTTGACTGGAAACGATGGAATAGCCGAAGCCCTACTAGTAAGACTATCAACAGGAATGTTCTCTTCTGATGCTGAAACTGCACGTGAAAGGATGCAGAACCTAGATGAATCCCGTTATGTTAAATGGAGTCGATGGGAGAAAAAATTTGAATATGCGGCATCATTCTGGAAGGATGAGGGATATCCCAGTATTGATACCACTACACTACACGCCACCAATCCTGATTGGTATTCAAAAAGAACGGGAACTACAGAATTTGTAAAAGATTTAATGATTCGTCGAACTATATTGGCACCCACTGTTGATGGAGAACAAAAAGGACCTCCAACTCCTCTAGGTCAGCCTTCAAATAAATGGCTGCTTGATTTTGTT
>JARGGA010000010.1 GCA_029210805.1 Candidatus Thorarchaeota archaeon | reverse complement strand
GCATTTTACGTCCCCGGCAAACTGACGGTGACGGTAGAAAAATCCGTAGACTTGGCTTTCGTCGTGGGTTCCTACACACATTGCTCCTCTTCAAGGTATAAAAAGAACTACAGAATGACCCTTTCTTTCAATGTTCATCTAAGATATGTCCAGGTTTGTCCGGGATTTTAGCAGCTGTTACCAACCCTCTTCAAGTTCCTGTTCACATCTAGGACAGTAAGGATCTTCGCTAATTTGCAGAACCTCCTATCAATTACTAACTCTAAAATTCAACTATTATTGAAACCTTATCAAATTACACTATGTACTCGATCTTTGTAGGTTCTACATCAAGCAAGCGAAGGTACACTGTTAGTTGTCCTCTATGATGTATGCTGTGTTCAAGCATTTCTTGAAGAAGCTCAGCTACTGTTGCAGGTCGACTATGTGATGTGATTATCCGTGAAAGATCACTGAGCAAGATTAGTGAAAGCCTTGTTTTGGCACGAGTGTACATTTCGTGCCATTGTTTTAGTAGAGATTCGGATGTAGTGAACGAATCAAAAACGTAAGGGGCAGGTTCCCATACACCCTCAGTAATCCCTCTGATATAGAATTCAATGGACCTCAGCATATGAAAGACTATCTCTCCAAGAGGTCGTCCATTTGATAGTGGTTCGCTAAAAAGCAATTCGTCATTCATTTGAGAGATGAAAGGAAGAGTTCCATCCAAATGTCTGTGGATTGCATCCACCAAGAATTTACGAAACATACTATGACTTGGCAATTCTACACTTTTCTGTTTGTCCATAACAGGTGAGAAGGATTCTCCTCACTCATTGCTAACTAGTGATACCTGTTCATTCACTTCCTAGTCATCGATAATTTCTATGATTTCACCAATGTCGGAACATTTTACGTCATTGACGGGCTTTTCTAGGCTAAGAGCATATCTTATGACTAATACACCAGACAATGAAATCACTGAGCAAAGGAGTAAGGTCACCGAGAATCCCAATAGAGGAACCAACCATCCAAAGATAGCTATTTGTGGGATAGTAAGTAGGAGAAGAATCGTTGGTTGCAGTGAGTATATCGAGTTACGATTTCTATCAGGGATGGCATCCAACAACTCGCGCTGTGTAAGAATATCAGCAAACCCGCTGAAGAACATAGTAATTGAGAACATAGTGAAGAGGATTATTGTAGGAATTACATGTACTACTGGCATCTCGATCAGTACGAATGAAGTAAATGGCAGCATCAGTGTGATAAGCTCCGTTGCATCGGATACAGGTGGAAAAGCAAACATCATGATTGCTATAACAATATAGAAAGCAAAACCACAAGCCTGGATAAGCCGGAATCGAGGAATCCATTTCTTAGGTTCAAACTTTTGTGACCAGACGCCGGACCTCTCGTTTGCGGCCACTCCCGGTATGAAGGCCAGAGTTCGATAAGATGCTACTGCGACATCCGTAATTAGATAACTGTAGTAAAGCGGGAAGAGGATAATCTGTCCCCAAACGGAGATTGCGCTCGCCACTATCATAGACCCAAGAACCAAGTATTTCACAAAGGGAGTCTTCCATAGATAACTGACGCCTTCTTTTAGGAGATTTGTATACTGGCTCATTGTTGGACGCTCTTCACGCATCGCCTCAACTTCAGGAAAGTCTCTAATGTAATGCAAAACAAGAAGCGCGAAGAAGATTGCACCTATTGCCTGCATTTGGAATACGGCAGGTCTCTGAAATATCACTGCGAGTATGCTTCCAGGGATTAGGACCAATGTTGCAGCAATCTGGGAAATCATGCCCATTCGACCTCAAAACACACCATATTGCTTGCGATCTGTATCGTTGGGCATTGCAACGCGATAGTTGTTATCAAACCATGCGCCCCAAGCCCCACTGATTTGCGATTGAGCAATACCTTGTACTGCGAATAGAGCCGCTAGAAACCAAAATGGAGTGCTTACAGTGACAAATGACACCATGAGAAACACTACACCATAGAGTGCATTCCCAATACCTATGACCCAACGCTGTCCAATCCAATCCCCTAGAGCTCCAGAGGGATAATCGAGTAATGTCTGTACAACCATCTCAATCGAAACAAGAATGCCAAGCAATCCAAGTCCATCAATGAAATTCCCATTTCCAATAAGAGTGAAGCCTACTTCTGGATTGGATACGCGGTCCACATGCTACAGGATTTGACTGTTCCACATCATGCAGATATTGTCGATGGAGGTGTCAGAACACATGTGGAATACGAATTCTACTGCGAAAAGAACAGTGCACCAATATATGCTGAAACTTCGGGACTATTTACATTTGATTCATTTGAAGCAGGAGGGAAAACTCACTGTGATCAAAACACAGCATTTGGCTGGGTTGACTATGCAGCGCACCAGAGTAAACCCTACCATGATATGTGCAGAGTTGACACTAAGGACTATGCAACTGCGTCTCAATACTTGCTACCATTGGGTACAAGATTGACTGTGGGATTCTTGCTTTGGGCCTACCATATCTTGAATCCAAGCGCAGATGTTGATTGAGATGGACTTTCATACACTGAAGAGATTGCCTTAGAATCACTACCTTGGTCGACTGATTCGGATGGTGACACCATGCCAGATGAGTGGGAGGTTGATTGGGGATTCAATCCAGCATCTGCCAGTGACAAGTATCTCGACAGGGATAATGATGGTCTCAAGAACTACCTTGAATACAAACACAACTGCTTCCCCAGCATCTCGGATTCCGACGGGGATACTATGAAAGATGGTTGGGAAGTAACTTACGGACTGAATCCAGGTAGTTCCAGTGATAAGTACGCCGACAAGGACGGAGACGGTCTCAAGAATTACCTAGAATACAGTAAGGGTACAAAACCAACTAAATCCGATACGGATGGAGACGGTTTGAATGATTACAAGGAAATCTACACTTACAGGACAAGTCCAACAAAATTTGATACAGATGGGGATGGTTACGGAAACGGTTGGGAAATAGCGAACGGGTATGACCCGTTGAACTATAACAGCAAGCCAGCACCTCCGTCAGATCCGATATTTTTCCCCTAGAATCATGCGTGCCAGAAACAGTATACGAAAACAAGCAAAGGAAGGGAGGGGGGGATCCTCTCTTCCCTCTTTCTCCTTCGATGTGTAGTAACACATCACAAGGCTGCAGCAGAAGGCTAGTGTCTTCTGTTGCAGTTACTCTATTCCGTCTACTTACTTCGGCGGATCAAATAGACTACTACTATCACCACTGCAACTAAGGCAATTGTAATGCCACCAATAACAAGCGGATCAAGTGCAATCCCAGCCACAAATGAGATTACAAATCGGTGATACCCTGCAAACTCGTTCCCAACTCTTATGGTCGCATTTTCGCCCTCAACAACAGATGCAAACTCAAGTTGAACCTCTGAACTAAGAGATGTGTCAGATTCAACGGGGGGAATCCAGTCCAGAACGGTTCCATCCAATAGCTGTACTTCAATATTATCGATTGTTTCAATTCTTGGACTAAGACAAGTAGCAATTATGCTAGTGTGAACCTGATTATTTTGGATAGAGGAGCCTTGAAGATTCACCGATATTCGAGGAGTCTGTTCTAAAAGGTACTCAAATGAAGGAATCAATTCCTCCCAGAGTGCCTCAATATATGGCTCATCAGGACTGAAGTATTCGTAGATTCCATTCCATGTCATTATGACATGAGTAGAGTTCTCTTCGCTTATGTAGTAGAGTTCCTCAGCTTCTGAAGTTGCATTGTTGAAAATCTCGAATGTAATTGGTGCCAGGCAATCACGTTCTGAGTACATCCAATTATCCCAAGATCCGCTAAGTACTGCCGGACGAGCAGGAGAGTTCGCAACGGCTGAATAGTCGAGATAGTAATTGAAATTTGGAGGGAGAATAGTTTCATAATCATCCCAGATTAGAGTATACAATGCACCTTCTTCCCAGTTTCCTACAGAATTAGTTGGAAAATATGTTGCGTTTATGCCTGTGTGAAGTGAGTAGGCCATTCCAAAACGGTGTTGCAACGCAAAATCCCTGAATACCTGAGTTTCAGGTTCAGAGAATGGTGTGGTGCCTTTGAATACTTGGCTGAGCGGATCAGGTGATGAGCCTTGATCAAAGCTCCAAAAGCTGTCATAATTTCTGTTCAAGTCAGTGTGTCCAATCCAATCCTCATTTACTTCTCCGTCCCCATCATTATCAATACCTTCGTAGTAAGCATATTGATAGTTTAGCTGATCGCCGGGTCCTTTTGTCCAGACCTCATACTGAGTCACATATCCATCATCATTAACATCTTCGTAGGGATCTTCATCGATTTGACCATCCCCATCATCGTCGTAGGGTCGAAGGTTCTTTCGCAACCAGTGATCACTATAGTTGTAGATATAATTCAAAGCATCCGGATTCAGTGTTGGAATCACATAGATCTCTTCAGTATCCAGGTATTCAGTGATTTCCGGATCCTCACCGTATCCATTGACCAGCCACAGCATGAAGTAGATTGCAGTATTGACTGTGACCTTTTCACGTCCATGATGGTGAGCCACAACGAGGGTCTTGGCCTTCTGTTGCGGTGCATCCTCATTGGTAAGTCGAATGCTTAGGATGTCACGTCCTTCGTAGCTCTGACCTATAACATCAACGAGTTCAGGCACCGAATCAAGGATATTCTCTACTTCGTCCTCGACCATCGATGAGTTGAGGTAGGTGTCTTGATAGAGAACGGAGACATCTTCCCACGTTCGGTCAATAGATGGTGTTTCAATAGCTGTTATGATTGGTGTTGCCGCTTTGACTTCGATAGGCATTAGTAAAGAAGGTAAAACTAGTGCGGATAGAAGAGCAAAGAGTAGCAGCACGCGTGAAATTCCTCTTGTTTTTGGCAAATTGTTTTCTCCCATGTTTCTTGGATATGAATAATCTGAACCGAGTCGAGGAAGAAACAAGGAGGGATTTGCATTAAATACGGTTTAGATTGACGCTATTAGTCATGTACAGATTTGTGCATCTTTCAATAGTACTATATAAACAATTGAAACAATTATTTAGAGAAGTGAAATTAATTGAATTTTCGAAGAAATAAAACCAAGAAAGATAAGCAGAATAGAAGACCACTCCCTCCATTAGAGTGGTTCGCTGCAGCAACCAGGTAATTTTGTACCTAAACTATACAACGGGCCAGATTAAGAGATTAATGTGCTCTTCTTCTGCTCCCGAAAACTCTCCTTTTGCGATTCGGCAACGATTCAAGTTTCCTGAATATGACATTAATTTCGTAGTGACAATTGGGAGTAAGATTCTTCTTGTGGTTCAGTAAACCCTGAAAGAGTTGTGGGATTAATTGTGAAACTAATTGGATCAAGAGACGAACCTCAAGATAGAAGCGGTACGTGGCCTAGTAAGACACTGGCAAAAGCCATCGAAAAGCACGGACCGAAGAATGATACTGATAAGAGAATCAGAATGAATCTTGTAGACTGCATCGATGTGACCAAGGAGACTCAAGAAACCCCGAGGACGTTTCCTTTTCCATGTCACTTGGAGCTTTCTTCGGGGTTTATTGGTTAGCAGAGTGGCGAGGCTGGACTGGCACATCTCACAATATGGATTATGTTCCTGTATTTGTGTATTTGAAGAAGAGAGCCAAAGTCTGGTTGTTCGATTATGCTGTTTGGGATGTTTGGCATTATCATACAGGTTCAACAAGAAATCCCTTCAATATATTCCGACATGAGGCATTTGAACCATTCACTGGACTAACGCTAACCATCGATAATCCATGGCATTCCATGTATCGAGGGTCTCCTGCATTGAGAGGACAAAAATATACAGGATTTCTAGCACTCATTTTTGCAGCTACGTTTTCGGGGGCGATGCTGTTGATAATCGAGATAATCCAGTATGGGGAATTTGCATACCTGTTACCCTTATTGTGTATCATTTTTGTTGCATCAGGCATATTGCTAGCAAGAAGACCATATCCTCTCCTCACAATGGAGGAACAAAAGACCAAACTAACCTCTCCAGAAGCCCGTTTGGATGATACGAATAAACTTGTAGCACTTTGGAATTTGTATGAGATTAAAAATCCGACATTTATCACACGGATTAGACTGCGAATTGTCAGAGCAAGAATACGCGACAGGAAAAAGCAACTAATCAAGAAATTACGTGAGTTTGATAGACTCAGGGTCCTTGATGGTGGTCCAGTTGGAAAGATATGGAATGTCTATCAAATGAAAGGCGTAGAAGCAGCTCAGCAAATCACATCGGAGGAGGAATTGACACTCAAACAACAACAAGAACTCGATTCTGAAAATCTACACGAAGAATTGGAACTCCTTGATGGGTATGTGGAAAGACTTGAAGGCTATGACAGAGTGAAGAAAAATCCAAGACTGGTCATCGTACAGAAAATGCAGAATCCATTCAACACAGCTTCAGACTTTATGGATTCATTCAGAGATACTGAGGAGCATCTCTATTCGCTCATACCCTTCGAGGACGACACACGTTCATTCTCGAGATGATTACAACGGTTCATAGAAATCCTTATCACCAATTCTAAATCGGACTGTAATTACCCTCAGATTCGAACTCTTACACTGCGGAGGTTGCCCAGCCAGGTTAAAGGCGCTAGGTTGAGGGCCTAGTCTCGTAGGAGTTCGCGAGACTCCGAGTAATTCGTAGACTCGGGGCGCGTATTCAAATCTCGCCCTCCGCACCATACTTCTGATTACGCTGATTCTGCTAGTTTCTTAACAAAGAAGATTTCGCCAATTCCATCATTCATCCCAGCAATGATTCCGCATTCTCTGAATCCACATTTGCGATGGAACATCTGAGGTTTTGGCTCCATTACCTCTGAAGAAGTATAAAGCGAAGTCTTTCCTTGGGTAACCAAGTCCTGTGAGATTCTCTCAATCATCGCAGTACCGATTCCCTTTCCCCGGTGTTCCTCCTCCAATGTAATCAGAGCAAGATATGGAACATTTAGCCAGATGAATTCTAGTCGAGCATACCCTACAATTTCATCTTCAACCTCAACGACATAGACCCAGTTGTTTTGAATAACCTGTTTCAGTAAGTCATCTGTGACATGAGAAAATTCATGTTCGTGTCGACGAATTTGCCCAATATCATCAATGGTTGCAAGTCTAGGTGTTATCAATTCTATCACCATCTTCAAGTCAGAAGCTCAGCGTTTCCATTCTTCTTTAGGAGAACTTTCCCTGTTTTATGGAATTGATAGGGCTCATCGACCGTAAATTCCGTTAGCACGTATTCAATGGCGTTCCATTCCAGAATCACCTCTCCCTCTTCAGTTGTGGTTTCAGAGAGAATGTCAAACTCATTAGGATCTATACCGATTTCTGCTTCATGAACATCGTTGATGAAGTCATCAGATTCCATTCTCTTCTTCAGGAGTTCCCTTTTCCGTTTTTGTGCCCTCTCGTTAAGCAATTTTTCTACCAGTTTGGCTAGTTCTTTCGCATCATGTTTCATTTTAGAAACCTCATTCATCAATCAGTGTTTTTTCAAGCCAGACATGATAACCCCAAGGAATCTTGTCTTTCTTGAAGATTGTATAGCCATGCTTTTTGTAGAAATTCATAGCCCACTTTGCTTCACTATCTGTTTCTAAGTGTACTTTTTTGAAATTCCGATTCTGCGCCAAATTTCTAGATAGGCCATAAGGGCAGATCCTATTCCTCTCTTCTGAAAATCAGACCGCACATACATTAACGGAATCCATGCGGTGTTTTCATCCCTTTTTCCAAAGGAGCCTACTGCGATGATTTCATCAGATTTTTTGAAAACATAGAACTCCATGTATGTGGACATTTCATTGATTTGTGCCTTAGTCAGAAATGGTTCCTTATAGTGTTCTTCGGGGATTATTTCACGCCACTGTTCTATATTTGAGTTATTGATGATTGATAGAATCTCATCTAATGCATCATCATCATCGGCTTTTTCAAACTCAACATCTGCTATATTCACTAAATCACCAGAATTGCTATAGGGAGGTTCAATATGAATCATGTTCAATCATTGAGATTGTATCCAGGCGTGGGACTGAGAAAGAGAATGGTAAATGGACCCACCCCCGAGGTCGAGGGAGGCAGGGAAGGGGTGGGTCCGAGGGAGGGGTAAGCGTCAGAAGTCATCCCAAGGGTTACTCGTCAGTAGTTAATGGGCATCTGAAGATATAAGCTCGTGATGCAAACAATAACTGAAATTGGTATCCAAGATTGAATCCAAGCTGCAAATGACACCACTCCTCGGAAACAACATCCTAATTAGGGAGTAGCAGATTTGCGACGGCTGAAATCATCAGGTGTAAAGAAATGGTCTCCCCGAAAATTGGCATTATCGGTACAGGAAATATGGGACGCATTCATGCAAGAGTGTTATCAAGCCTGCGTATGCTAAGTGGTGTGATGGATGTGGACATTGACGCCGCAAAACGTGTTGCTGATATGTATGGAGTACGGGCATTCAGTGATTATCATGAACTTGTGGAGGAAATGTCACTTGATGGAGTTATTATATCGACACCCACATCAACTCATTCCAGCATCGCGGAGGACATTGCTAGCAAACACGATTCGATTCGTGCAATGCTGATTGAGAAGCCTATTGCCAGTACTTTGAAAGATGCTGAACATGTAGCCGAAACCCTGCGGAAGAGAGGAATTGTAGCTATTGTTTCACACTCCGAAATATACAATCCAATTGTTGGAAGAGCCCTATCGCTAATTCGGGAAGGCGCCATTGGAACTCCTAAGAATATCATTCATGACAGAAGAGGATTTGTTCAACCATCACGAATTCACTCTCTTGGGGATGTTTTCGAAGACCTTGGTGTTCATGATTTCGATATAATGACAAGGATAAGCACTGGGCGTGCCAAGCTATATGCGCAATGCATTACCGAAGGTGGCGTCTGCAATGCAGCAACGGTAATGGTGAAGTTTGAGAGTGGTTCTGACCACGTATTCCATCTGTCAAGACAGTATGCGGGTAGGGCCAGAATGATGGACGTGTCAGGTTCAAAGGGAGCTCTAATTCTGGATCTATTCGCTCAGATTATCAAAGTAAAAGACCTTGACCAAGAGCCAATGTCTGAAGACCAAACAATTCGTTTGCCAGAAAGAGGTGCAACCATCAAAGTCTATGGTGAGCCTGTTCGCGAAGTGATCAATGACTTGGTGAAAGTGATTGAAACAGGTTCGGAACCACTTGTTGGTCTTGATGATGGTGTAGCTGCCATGCGCCTTGTTGAAGCTGCAAGACAGAGTGCTAAGAACGGTACAGTAGTTGATATCGACATAGAAGCAGCTAAACGATAGAGCCAATAAGATGGGTTCTATGACCCTCTGTTATCCGTACATTCACGACATGGCCAATATCACACATATCATGAACTATAACAGGTTTGTAAGTATGAGTACGGCATTGGAAGCCTTCTTTCGCAGCATTTCCAGTGATAAGAACGGGACCTTCCCACCCAATCCAGTCTTGGTTCTTTTCAGAGATTATATCTGCAACAAGTAGAGAAAGTTGTCTGCTTCTATTTTTCTTCACGTCAGTATCGACCTTCTCTGTTGATTTTGATGATTTAGTTCCAGGGCGATCACCATACTTTGATACATTGATGACAGATGGGCGAACAGATTGCAAAATGTTCAATGTATCTTGAAAATCGGCGTCTGTTTCACCGGGAAAACCAACAATGATGTCAGTAGCAATCGTAGCATCTGGAAATCGGGTAATTATATGGGATACAACCTCCTCCCATTCCTCAACGGTGTAATATCGATTCATTAGTCTAAGGATGCGATTCGATCCTGATTGAAGAGGGACATGGAAAAACCTGAAGAATCGTTCAGAAGACATTGAGTCTAAGAAAGAGGTGAGATTGTCTTTCACTAAATTGGGATTAAACATACCAAGTCTTATTCGGTGATTCCCTGCAATCAGTCCAACTTCGAATAATAGACTGCTCAGTGATTCGCCTGTATCATGACCAAAAGCTCCAGCATCTTGTGCTGTAAGACGAATCTCTTTGTAACCAAGATGGACACATCTCCTAAGGATATCAACGATCTCATTGCTAGGATAACTTTGAACCGTTGTTCGTGCAAACTTGACAGCACAATAGGCACAATCGCCGACGCACCCCTCACAAATTGGAATAGTACATATTACTGAATCAGGAGGTCCTTGGAAGTAATTCAGTTTTGAGGTGCTATCTGAGTCCAGATGTAAAATCCCTCTCTCGCCAGCGATGACGCGTTCAACAATGGGACCTAGACTTTCAAGTGACTGCGGACCTAGGATAGCAGCAAACCCAGGAATTGCCTCACTAAGCCGATTGAAGGAGATACGTGGTAAGCAGCCTGTTACGATTACAGGCTGAGAACCGGTTGATAGTTCCTTCAGCCTGTGAATGATTCGATCTTCTGTAGGTTCCTTTACTCCACATGTATTTAAAATCACAATATTGGCGTTCTCAATTGTGTCCACTCGTTCCGCATCCAAATGATGCAGACGTCCTACTATTAGATCTGAGTCAGCCATATTGAGACTGCAACCGTACGTTTCAAGATAGAATTTGAAAGGCACTATATCTACCCACCTTGAACATGCGGAAGAATGGCAATTTCATCCCCATCTTTCACGGGCATGTTAACTCCGCCCATTGTATCAATGTCCTTCATGTTCAGTAGCACTATCAAATTTCCACTGATGTCATCGCCGTCCATAACGAGTCGTTCCGCATCAGATCCCCATTTATCAATCACCGTGCTGACTATCTGGAAGACTGTGGAACCTTCCTTTACTTCCAAATCTATTATACCTTCACCAATGAGTCGTCTTAGAGGACCGAATGACTTGAACCTCACTTGCAATGGTTAAACCCAGAGGTCTGCAGGAACAATTGCTATTCAGGCTTGTGATAGAAGCTAACTAGCTGGGCAATCATGGAATCAACTTCTTTGATGATTGCGCCTATTTGCTCTTTTGTGGCATTGTCTACATGAATACCAACAGAAACCAGAGTTGGAACACTCAATGCCTTGCAAATTGTTTCTGCGGCGGAATTTGCAACTACATAATCTTTGTGTCCAGGAGCAGTAATTGTGTTCACACTCACAGTGATTGCGTCTCGATAGTGACTCTTTGTTGGATAAGCAAATGCAACTCCTCCGATGTGGTGTTCATCGCCTCCAATAATAGTCACTTGTAAATCGGTTCCAATTCGTTCATGTGAAACAACTAGTGAAATGGAACCAATGGTACGCTCGATTTTCAAACAGATTCAGTCCTCCATACTGCATACGCATCATCACTTTTCTTCTCTCTGGTTCTGAATTCGCCAAGAAAGGGTTACGGTTTTGGGATGTGCGGCATAATGACCATCAAGCTCACGAAGTGCTGTTGAATGAGGTGCACGTGTTACTACTTCGGGCGTTTCATGAGCCTCTTTGGATATCTGCTCATATATCGCAATCATCGCATCTATTTCCTGCTTTGATTCACTCTCGGTTGGCTCAATCATCATCGCTTCAGGAACAATGAGCGGGAAGTAAACAGTTGGTGAATGTATCCCAAAGTCAAGTAATCGTTTAGCAACATCCATTGCAGTTACTCCTGTTTCATCCTTCAATTCCTCTGCAGAAATAACACATTCATGCATTCGGGGATCATCTTGGGAGTATGGTAAAGTGAAACCAGGAATTTTGCGAATGTGATGGGCAACATAATTGGCATTGAGTACAGCTATTTCTGAAGATTTCTTGAGCCCTTGTTTACCAAGGGCGTAGGTATATGCATAGGCCCTCACAAGAACTCCAAAGTTGCCGTAGAAGGATTGTACCCGACCTATGGATCGTGGCAAATTGTAATCTAGGCAGAATACGTCATTCTCATCGCGACGGACTCTTGGCACAGGTAGAAATTCAGCAAGCTCTTTCGTAACTCCAACTGGTCCTGCACCAGGACCACCACCACCGTGTGGTGTAGAGAAAGTTTTGTGTAGATTGAGATGCACAACGTCGAATCCCATGTCTCCGGGACGTGTAATGCCCATTATTGCATTGAAATTCGCTCCATCATAGTAGAGGAGTCCACCTGAATCATGTACAATTCCTGCAATTTCCTCGATATTCTTCTCAAAGACTCCAATGGTATTGGGATTCGTTAACATTAGACCGGCAGTTTTTGGTCCTGCAGCTGCCTTCACGGCATCAATATCGACGAGGCCATCCTTGTCAGATGGAATCACCACAATGCGATATCCAGCCATTGCTGCTGAGGCAGGATTTGTTCCATGAGCTGCGTCTGGAATTATTATCTCAGTTCGTTGCTCACACTCATCAGTGATGCATTTGTGATATGCACGTATCACTAAAACTCCAGTAAATTCACCTTGTGCTCCTGCAGAAGGTTGTAAGGTGACCTCACTCATTCCAGTTATTTCAGCAAGCCATTTTTCAAGTTCCCACATGAGTTCTAGTGAACCCTGAACTTGAGAAACATCCTGATAAGGATGAAGCCAGGCAAACCCAGATTGACTTGCACTGAAATCATTCACGATTGGATTGTACTTCATTGTACAACTGCCTAGCGGGTAGGTTCCTTGAGTTACTGAGAAATTCATCTGAGAGAGGCGTGTGAAATGTCTCACAACTGCGGGTTCGGATACTTCTGGAAGATTAGGTGTATGTTTTCTCTTCAATGCGTCTGGAATGGTCTTTGTTGCATCACCAACTACTCTTCTAGTTTCGGCGTCAATCGCAGGAAATGCATGACCAATAACCCCTGGGGTGCTCATCTCAAATATGATAGGTTCGTCCCAGTATGCCTGTCTGTAGCGACTATCAGTTATCTTGGAGTTCATTAGTTGGCACCTCCATCAACAACACTTCGAACAGTATCCACAAGATCATCTATCGTTTCTTTCGTATGCAGCTCTGTAACACAAAATAGCATAGCTTCTCCCAATTCTGGAAATTCAGTGAGTTTCACTCCGCCATGCAGATTATTCTTCATAAGCGCCTGATGAACTTGCTCTGTGGTCACTCCATTCTCAAATTGAACAACAAACTCCTTCCAAATTGCATCGCCAATAGCAGGTGCATTAACTCCGGCTATATCGTTCAGTTGTTTTGCGGCATAATTTGCTTTGTATAGAATCGTTTCACCAAGCTCTTTGAACCCTGTTTTGCCAAGCAGTGATGTGTAAATTGCAGCTGTGACTGCCATCAGTGCCTGATTTGAACAGATGTTACTAGTTGCTTTCTCCCTTCGGATATGTTGTTCACGGGGACTAAGAGTCAGAACGAAACCCCTGTCATATGGTTCTTCGGTGGTTCTAGTCAGACCAACAAGACGACCTGGCATCTGATATACCAGTTTTCTTTCATTTCTACAGCCGAATATGCCAAGCAACGGACCGCCATAGGAAATAGGAACCCCCAATGGCTGGCCTTCTGCAATAACAATATCTGCGTTATAATCACCAGGAGGTCTAATGAGGCCAAGTGATGTGATGTCAACACCCACAACTAGTAGTGCACCAGCATTTTGCGTAAGTTCTGCAATCTGATCCACTTGTGATTCAAGGAATCCAAGATGAGATGGATTCTCAATATACACTCCAGCGACAGTATCATCGAGTTTTTCCTGTAAATCCTCTAATGACATCAGTCCAGTTTTCGAATCATAACCAACCTTCTGAATAGTAATGTCGACTGGTTCAGTATAGGTTTCTGCTACCCGAAGATGCTCAGGATTGACTGTTCCTGGAACAAGAAAACGGAATCGATTCTTTGCACGTACAGTCATTCGAATGGCTTCTGCAAGTGATGTCGCCATATCATACATGCTACTATTAACAACATCAATTTCCAATAGTTCAGCCATCAGACTTTGATATTCAAAGAGTGTCTGGAGCATACCCTGACTGATTTCTGGCTGGTAACTTGTATAAGATGTAACAAACTCAGACCGTCCAGCTAAAGAGGTGACAGCCGCAGGAATATAATGGGGGCCAATTCCAGCTCCCAAAAAAACGCGCCCATCATTTGCAGGGGTATTCTTCTGAGCTAGCTCAAGAATTCTTTGAGTGACCTCAATCTCAGAGTGGGAGTCTGGAAGGTTCATTTCACGTCTAAGCCGAAACTTTTCAGGGATGTTACAGAATAAATCCTCGAAATCCTTCTTTCCGATGGATTTCAGCATCTCTTGTTGTGTTTCCTCGGTCACGGAAATCCATGGATGTTTCCAACTCATCTAATGCACACCGACCGTCTGGTACTAGTCGAGCACGGAATGCATCCTCCAATTAGCCTTTTGCATTGTTCGATTATTTGACGACCTGTAGCATCACTTTTAAATTGTCAGACAGAACCCCACGCTAGAGCATTGGAGATGTTTGACTTGAAACGCTGGCTCATGGAAATTCTCATTTGTCCTGCAAAAGAATGCAGAAGTGAGTTGAATCTTGAGGTGTACAAATCTCATGAAATTGAACTCGAAGACAATCAGGTTGAGGAGATCGATGAGGCTCTGTTGACATGTCCGAAATGCACTCGCTGGTATCCGGTCATAGAAGGGATTGCCTGTATGCTGCCAGATAATCTTAGAATGACAGGGAAGCAACACATCGAAGAGGTAAAGTTTTTAGAGAGATGGAAAGAGCGAATCGACTCACCCATTCTGGAAAACGGAACTCCTTTCGGTCTTTCCTAATAATGCCAAATAATAGCCCCGTAGTGTAGCGGTCCAGCATGCGAGGTTTTGGTCCTTGCGACCCAGGTTCGAGTCCTGGCGGGGCTACCATTTCTTACGCCTTGTTAGACATTCTACTAACAGGAGGCTCAGGACTATCACTGGCGGGGTCGCGATGCAATCGCGTAACCTCGGAAAGGACAAGACGCTCGCCATTCACTAAAACATCAATAGTAATTTGGTCTTTTAGACCGGTTGTTTTCAGCTTTTTGACTAGTACAGCTTCAACTTGAAAGACACCTGCAGGAGAATCCATTCCCACTGTAATTTGCAATGGCTTCTCTTTTCCGGGTGCAAGAAGAACATCAGTTATTGCCATGGCACTTACGCTATGAATATCGACCTTTCCCTGATGGTATGGTACGACAGTACGTCCTTTTGTTAGATCTGCACCGTCTCCAATCTTTGTAATCCCGGCTTCGAAAGTTAGACATTGTGTATTGTCATCATGCGAATAGATTCCATGGAGAATTGCAGATAGAATGTCTGTGGATTTTGCTGGGTCGGTATATATCTGGTCCAATTTATGTTCAAGAAGTGGAGCAGCAAGCTGAATCGCTGCTTGATGGTGTTCTGTTCTATGGATAACCATACCAATATCATGAAGATATGTTGATGCAAGAACAACTAATTTTGCATCATCTGAATCGCCAATTCCTTCAGCAACAACATTGGGTTTGAATGTTGTATCAAGAATTTCGAAAGCTCGCAGGGCATTCCAAGTCGCAACTTCGGCATGAACAGGACCATGGTCAGTATAGCCTAAGCGAGAAACAGCCATTCGGTTTGCAGTACGAAGATAGGACTGAACCCTAGGCGAACCATGAAGATACTGATACATCTCAAGAGCTTTTGTATTAGTCTTGAGAAATTCACGTGGGCTGACCTTTTCTCTATCAAAGACTTGGCGGATATTCATTATAAAGAACCTCAGAGGGACCTCTAGGAGGTCCCCGGAGTTTGATAAGACTTCCGAAGGAGGAACTCTTAGAGTTCTCCAGCCTCTTCTTGGAAGGTCATCAAGATTCTGTCAGTGGCAGTAGTTGCCCGCTTGATTGTCTTGAGATAGTCCTGCCTTGATTTTTCAAACGCAGCACGACTGATTCTCTGTTTCTTCTTTCTAATGAGTAGCTGACGGAGGCCAGCTTTGGCACCCTCAATCTTCTCATCCTGAAGCTCAAGTTGGGAAATCAAATCACGGTATCTGGCACCATGTTGCATCAATTCTGCCTTTTGAGAGGGGAGTTTAGAGTCAATCTCTTGAATCTGCGACTTGATATCGCGTTCGCGCATCATGAACTCTTTCTTACTCACTTTACCCTTTCTTCGAGCTGACTCAAGTTTCTCCAAGTCCATGCTCAAAGCAGTCTTTCTGGAGTAATCCTTGGCAAAGTCCGAGAGTAGCTCTGGAGGTGCTCCACTTTGACGGGAAGCAGACAGTCCTACAGCCTCTGTTACTACATCAGAGTCCTCAATGAAATCTACTCTTCTATAGAACACATATACCATTGAGACCAATCCAATCAGCATGGCAAAAACAACAGGCCTTGCAATAGCTGAAATCGTTGTATAGTAAGCAAGTGATATGTGTGGAGGATTAACCACGGTTGTGTTGTGAAAAGTATACTTTAGAGTTGTATCAAAGACTCCGTAGAGTAAGCGATAACCTCCACTTTCAACAGCAGTAACACCAACTGAAAATGGGAGTACTACATTGATAACATGCGTTGTTTGTAGAACGTCTCCGAGTGTCCCAATTGGAAGGTCAACTAGAATTCCTGCATCTGCTACTGTTTCATATCCGGACGCTTGGATAGTGTAGTCTATGTGAAATGTATACTTGTATCCAGGCCAAAATCCATTTGTTCCAAATCTATCTGCTACCAAGTTTATCTGAAGATTAACAGTTGTGTTCAAATCCCAAGTACCACCAGGTTGGGATGTTGCCAGAATTCCTACTTCGTCATAGATAACAACAGAGGTAGTATATTCAGGAATTGTAAAGAGGAACGAGTTTTCCTTAGTATTTCCAAAATTCTCCAAGGTAATAGTTTCCCTGTAATTGAGCCATCCCCATGGATCTATGGTGATATCGGTGGTTCTTTCAGCCTCAATAAGAGGAGTGTAGGAAGTCATTGTTAATGTAACATCTTCGTTCTGCATCGGGGCGAGATTTTGCCAAGAACCCTCAGGTGTATCACCCACCTTGCTATCACCGCTTCTGAAAGCAACCACCAGCGAAGAAGATTGCAATGGATAAGGTACCAAAGGTGTCTTGGGGAAGGTAATTTCGAATTTAATATTATCAAAATCCACCAGAATATGCATCGAATGGAAGAATGATGTTACCGTGAATGTATAAGTTTCTTGATAACCAACTGGGTCATACATATACACTCGCCAATGATAAAGACCATCAACATCAGCCAAACGAACTATCTCTAATACATTTTCCAGATTATCGGCAGCTATGATGTCAAGTAATCTATTACTATATTTTGCGGGTAAGAAGAATTCGATGGCACTAATGGGTGCAGACCCATTATTGAAAACGGTGTACATATCACGCATCTCGGAGGTTTGATACATTTTGGTAGCATAAGTCCGTTCAACATTAAGTTTCATTCCCAAAAGCGGAGCAAATGGTCTATCAATTGTGATATTGACATTGACCGTACTAGTGTGGTTTGATGAATCGGTTGCATTGAACCAGATTGTATGCGGACCAGTTTCGAAATCGCTAAGGTCTATTGATGATTCCCATAAAGTCGATTGGAAATCATAGAAGAGTGTAGTCCAGTTTTCTTCACCGAATTTGTAGAATGCTTCACGAATCCAATAGTTGTCCGTTGCATTCAATTTGAGTGTGACACTAAAAGCGTGGGTTGAATCACTCTCGGGGCTGACAATTACTAGATCAGGATATGCATCAGGAACCAGACAACCTGTTGGTGGAGAAGCCCAGTCTGAATGCTGAGTAGGCAAGCTAGTAGTGACCTCAGAATCACCGTACATCAGCACCAACGGATAAGATATTGCACAGTCGCTGAGTAATGCGATGTCATGAGAATCAGTGCTGTTCATTTGAATGGAATACTCAAGTCGGGTATATGATCCATCATCACTTCCACCAGATACTAGTATTTGACTCTGGTTCGCATCTATCTGATGTTGATATGTACTCGTGCCATATTCATCACTAAACACAATATCGCTTGCATCAGCGGGATTTTCGTAGTTGCTGTTTATGCGATCGAGTCTGATGATATATTCAAGATCGACTCCATATAGGGGATGTGATGGTTCGTTGTAGGCTTCTTCAGCAGGAATAATGAAGTGACGTTTTTCGCCAATTCGCATCCCAATAATCGCATCCTTGTAAGCCTGTAAGAGGCTTTCTTGAGCGATTGGAGTAGTGGATTCATCATTTGGAACATCTCCAGACTCTAAGCGTGTACCATTTCGCACATATAGTTCGTAGTGAACTGATACAGAATCTTCTGCAGTTACACGCTGAACGGTTGCATGCGGCTCACCTGGAGCATAACCAAATATTAGGTCAGAGTTGTTCAACCCATCACTTCGAAAGTTATCGGTATAGTTCTTCCATCCAAATGCAATCCAACCAGAGGTAGCTGCTTCCAATCCTACATATAGAATTGTGGAGTTCTGTTCTAGATATACGGTGATTCCAGTTACAGGATCTTTATAGCTGAAAGCATACTCGTAGGGATCAATAATTCCATCTGGAGAACCATAGTGATCGTCAACATATGGAATTGTCAAGTTGAGCAATGATTCCGAATCTTGTGCCATTTCGGCTATCTTCGGAGCCACTGTACTTGAGTCCCACGTACTATCAATAGGTGCGATTGCTAAGACACTACTTGAACATAGGAGTGTCAACAGTAGAAATGTTGCTATTCGTATTTGTCGCAGACCCAATCAAATCACCGTTATTGTTATGGGTCGTTCTCAACCTAGACGGCGGGACCCATGAACGAATCGCCCCAGCTTCGAGTTCGTTAAAATAGTTTCCGTTGGAATAGGCATTGTACAGAAAAAACGAAAAGAGTAAAATGGGGTTCAAATCTGGGTCGCATGAGGAAAACGACGGAATGCTGACTATTGTTGTTGCACTTATCATCTCACTGATTGTTGTGATTCTTTTCATGCCAGGAACCATTCGCATGTTGAAAGAGAAAGGTATCACAGGGATTGATGTTCACAAGCCAGACAAACCAGCAGTCCCCAAGGGAGGAGGCTTCATAGTTCTCTTTGCAATCGTCTTTGCACTCTTAGTGGTTATGGGAATGATTTCTTTTCAAGAAGGAGAAATTAATCCGGGCCTTTTGGCGGCACTAGTATCCATCCTAATGGCTGGAATGATAGGTCTTCTAGATGATAATTTTGATTTCAGGAATAGAACGAAGGTTGTGCTTCCTCTTATTGCATCTATCCCAATGATAGTCATGCAGGTAGGTACTACCACTATGCAGGTTCCGATTATTGGTACTCTGGATCTTGGCATCATCTATCCACTTATTGTAGTTCCTTTGATGATGACATTCATCATTGACTCAACCAATATGTATGGTGGAATGAATGGTCTGGAATCAGCGTTGGCGGCAATTAATGCCTCAGCAATTGTTGTATATGTTATTCTCAGACCCATTACCACTGGCGTCGAGATGGCAACAAAACAGATTGATGCAGGAGTTGTAGCAGCTGCTCTCCTCGGAGCTTGCCTAGCATTTCTAATCTTCAACAAGTATCCAGCAAAGATTCTGCCAGGTGATGTTGGTCGACTCCCCATCGGCGCTACAATTGCAACAGCTCTAATTCTAGGAAACATGGATAGGATTGCTTTTGTCCTCTATGCTCCTTTTATGGTTAATTTTCTGTTGTATCTGGTATACAGATTACAGGTTAAGAGAACCAGCAATGGTTGGGTGAAATTTGCTTCTCCTAGAGAAGATGGAACGCTTGAAGTAGTGGGACCCTATACGATGTATTGGATTCTGCCCTCGATATCTAGTAAAATTACTGAGAAACGAAACGTGATTCTGCTATCTCTAGTTCAGGCTTTTATCGCATATGCGGCAATCTGGGTATTCCTCTTCGGATGGCCAATCCAATTCATGTGATTAGATAGCGAAATTCAGCTTGTCAGGAAGATACTGTTCAACTACAAAGTCCATTCCATGTCTACTGAAAGCTTGTTGCTCTGCTTTCTTTCTGAGATTCTTGAAAGCATCTATTTGTGCGGACCAGTCGCTTGTTAGATATCTGCTATCCTGAGCTAGTTCTTCCAATCTCCGCAAGTCTTTGTTGTTCATATCCTCAGTTGGAAGAGAATACTTCGCAATATCCCCCGCTGTCACTCCAATCCATTTGGCATCTGGTATAGCCAATCTATCAATATGGGCGGCATTTGCACTTCCTGCAATAATGACCTGTGCAATATGCATCCCCCATGGATCCCCATCCGTGAATACAAATACAGGCAAATCCAAATGTTCTCTTAGTTTGCGCATTAGTCTTCGAGTGGATCTAGGTGCTTGACCTCCAAGGTGTATAAGCACCGCGCCAAACCGCTCCCAACAACGTGTTTCAATCAAACGCGAGAACATACCACCGGATTCGATGGCGAGTATCATCTTCGCTTTTGTACTAACGGGTTCTGCTGTTATTAGTGCAGAGCCAATCGGAAAACCATCAGGACTGATTGTCAAATCCACTTCCCGCCCCTCATAGCCAGAAACTGTATATTTCATCACAACTTCACCGTAAATGGATGAATGCTCTTCAGGGAATACTCCGAAGTCCTCTCTTGAAATACCTGTAAGACATTCTAAATCAGCAATTATTCGATCTGATTCAGCCTGATTCTTGAAATCAACTCCAAAAGCTTCACTTGAGTAGTAAATATCGCGAAGTGAGCTTGTTCGTCCATTCTTTACTAACTGCTTGGCAAAAGATGCAACCCACATAAGCTGCATGAAACTCTTAACGTGCTTGACGTTTGAGGAATCTCGTTTCGTTTTTGAATTACCTAACACGAACTGACCTGATACGGAATCAAATACAATATTGCGTGTACTGCGGTCAGGAAGAACAATTGAAGGATATTCTGCATTCTGTATCGAGGAAATCACTTGTTTTCCAATCTCAGTTAGCTTTTCGATGGAATCGGTTTGTCTAGGCATCCATATCACCCTCAAATAATCGTTCAATCATGGAATCCGTCTCTGGAACCTCAGAAGTACCGGCCAAATCGCTACTGAATTTCGCAAGTAATTTGAAAGTGGAAGTAAACTCACGACGCTTCTTCTGATACCTGCCAGTCTGTCCACGTTTTTGTGTCATCTTGCTTAGACGACGACCCAGTTCACGGTATAGGGCGAGTATTTCATCTTCGATAGACCCTACAGATGCAAGAGACTGTTTACCTGCTGCAGAATATGGAACTCTTGTTGAACAAAAATGTACAAACAATGAAACTGAACTCTTTTCATCAACACCGTAACGAGACCATGAAATCCGTTTCAATACCTTCGCAAAGACATCATCACTATTATTATACAGTAAAGGAACTCTATTTGCAAATCGGAAGAGGTGAGGTACATCTCGTGCAGGGAATTTTTCACTTAGTGCTAACACACCTTCAATTATGTAAGGAATGCCATCCCACTCGAGAGGACCACGATTGGAATAACTTATACTGGTAGTTTGGTAGTGTGAACCAACAGATTTCAGAAACTGCTCCTTTCCAATCGGACTAAGAGAATCTGAGCTTGGACGGTCAAAATCAGCATATTTCTGTAAGGACCGGCTAAGATACACCAGATTCTCTCGAGATAGGCTGCTAATTTGCATACTCGAGTCAAGATTACTGAATTTTAGAAAGCGGCTAGCTGTGCGGACTCCAACTTGCTGAAATGAATCGATAAGAAAGTCCTGTAATTTTGCATGGGGATTCGTTGATGCAAGACGGCGAAGCAATTCCACATCAGCTGCATGAGGGTGCGGTTTTGCAATTGTGGGAAGTGGAGGTAGATTATTTACAAATGGACCGACGGATAGTTGCAGCTCATTTTCAATACGCAGTTCAAACCGTGCATAGGGAGTTGAGATTCCAGATAATTCGATATACTCAATGATTCTGTCACGAGCCCGTTTCAAATCACCATTGAGGATGATAGATACCTCTGTTCCGGTTTCTTTGCGGTGAAGTGTTTTTTCCTGCTCAAGAAGAGGGGTATTTGTTTCCACATCAACAAATACTCTGTATTGTTTGCCTTCTTTACTATCGGTTTTTGTATGCACGATTGCAGGTGAATCTGTGGTGATTTGTCCATACAAGACAGACATGGTGACACCAAGACCGAAAGTACCACGTCGTTGACGAGAACTATACTTGCTTCCGAACAAAACTTTCCCAAAGGCGTCCGGTACAACTTCATGTGGTATGCCTGCTCCATTGTCAGAAACCTTTACTTCAACTGCATCTGATTTTAATTGGTTAAGTTCAACTTTGATATAAGGAAACACTCCTGCATCTTCACAAGAATCAAGGCTATTCTCAACAAGCTCCCTTACTGTTGTGTAAAGAGCCTGTGTGGCATTCCCAAATCCTGCCATCTGTTTGTTTCTATAGAAGAACTCTGCAGGGGAAATGCCTTTGAAAGTGTCAACAGGGGAACCAATCATCTTTCTCAGTTTGGAAAGAACAAGATGATGATTTCAGAGCGCGTATTACAGAGAACTAGAGGTCGCTTGTCCAGAGTTCGGATTGTTGACGATTCATTTCACGACGCATCTTTTCAAGATACTTGTATACCGAGCCATGGGGAGCGCCGTCTATCAACATGGTCACTGCTCTGGTGGCATATTCCAAACCCGGATCCACTCCAATCAGAGATACTGTCTTTCCATATATTGATATCATTGTTTCAGTTGTTTCTTCAATCACTCTACGGCTTCGACCATTCTCACCAATAATGCGTCCAGCCACACGTTTTAGCTGAGATACTGAATTGCCTACTAATTCGCGTAGGGAAATGATAATCAATCGAGCATCTTCATCAATTAGCGATAATGCCCTCTTGGGACTAAATCCACGGCCCATTGCACGAATCATATCGCGTGCTTTCCATGCCATAACAGGATCCTCTGAGTTTGGAGGGTTTGTTATTGTTACAACACCATCAGGTGAAACTGAAATCTTCGTGTTGGTCAGCTTCTCAACACGCTTTCGAACCCTACCATTTCTTCCCACTATGACTGCCACTCTTTCTTCAGGCACTCTAAGGGTTTCGCGATGCATCATAGTGTTATTCTCCTATTGATAGTATATGTTTGACTACTTCTTTAGGGTCTGTTGTTGTGACTCCGAGTTTGTTAAAAAAGAATGTAAGGTTTTGAATGTCCCGATAGAGGTACTTTGCAGCATTGTCATGTTGTTTGAGAACTGCCTGAGAAACATCTATGATAACAGGCTTATTCTTCCACCAAAGAATGTTGTACTCGCTAAGATCAGCATGGACTAAACCAGCTTTTTCATAGCCTTTTACAACCATGTTGATAATCTGATTATAGGTTTTGACAGGAGATGGAATTTGCACACCTTTCAGTAGTGGTGCTGCAAAGCCATTTTTGCCATCTCCAATGAACTCCATCACCAAAACGTTACGTTCAATATCTAGTGGTTTTGGAACTGGTACTCCAGCTTCGTGGTACCTATGGAGATTCTTGTATTCCTTCAGGGCCCATTGTGGAATCAGGGTTCTACTTTTTTTCCCCACTCGTTTGAATCTAGAGTCACCCATTATGTATTCACGCATAAAGTCCGTTTCTGCAGTTGATATTCGGTAAACCTTGATGGCAACGGATTCACCATCCGAGGTTTCACCTCTGTATACACTTGCCTCCTTGCCGGTACTGATTACACCATGAACAGCTTTGAATGCATCGCGGCTTAGGAGTTTGTAAAGGCACTTGACTGTAGGAGGGTCGATAACGCCTTCGATGACTTTGAACTCATCAACATCACGCCTTCGTTTCATTTTACGGCGTTCAATCTCATCGTCAATGAGTTTGCGTTTCGTTTCTACTCTCTTCAATGTAGAGTGTCACCTGATCTCTTTACCTAATATGTTAGAGAATAAGTAACTAGCTCACAAAAAGCTTCGGCATCTTTCTAGAACATCTTCAGGATGCCACGTTTCTTCAGCCATTCAATCTCATTGTTGCGATATCTATAAACAACATCACACTTCTCGTCGCTTTGGAACTCCCAAGGAGTAAGTATTACAGTATCTCCAACACGCATCCATACTCGTTTCTTGAAACGACCGGGAATTCGACCAATACGGATATTGCCATCTATACATCGTATTCTAACTCTATCATGACCTAGCATCTGAATAATGATGCCAAACATCTCGCCATCACGTTCTCGTGGTGATCTTACTCGTACTAGTTCGCCTTCTGTTTCGGGTCTTCGGTACCCGCCTTTTCCTCTTCGTCCGGACAAATTATGCCTCCGATAAAAGGTCCAAAATCAAATCTTTGGACCGTGACTTCAAGTTGCAGTTGCATCCATTTAAGCGTAACGAAACATCAACTAAAATCCGTTTATCTCTCCTTCAACATCTTTTTGCATGATTGGAACGAGATGCCACTTATCGTTGTGTCTGAGAAGATATACCGTTTCTCCATGTTCGATTCCTTTGGTACTCTCATTATGTTCTAACTCATGCATCTCAAAGTTCGTGGAATCCATTACCTGAATGGGTTGTCCGTGAACATATGTGACAACGGTAAATGCTCTCTTTTCTGATGCTGGAGCAATGAAGGATACATTCCGTTTTTTGGCACTCTTCTGAGACATGGTAAAACTGTGATTCTTCAGCATATCATAGCAAGAGAGACCTCCCTTCCCTATTTTGAGAACCTGACACGGATTACCGGATACTTCTATAAAATCGCCAACCACATACTGTGGAAGACGAAGAAGAAAGGTGGTTCGGTACTTACCCTTCCCGCCCCTTTCCTGACTTACAAGTTTATAGTTATCCTTGCGCTCAGCAAGATACAGTAATTCAATCTCTTCTACAATTCGTCGACAAAGATGTTCAGAACCAAAGACAATATCAAATCCATGCTTATCTTCCATAATATCGAGGATGAATGCTTTGTCATCCTTACCATATGCTGATATCGTGCGCTCCCTTGCTAGAGCCGTAATTGCTGCCTCTTCTTCATCCGTAACGGATCTTCCATCCGCGCGTATCTGAATAGTTGCCTCGTAGTAGCCACCGCTAATCCTATTGCACATGTCACAAGATCCATGGGTGAATCGGATTTCAAGAGGGTACTCTTCTTCATGCTCATTAAGACTGGGATCTGATCGTCCAACGGCATGCACTCGCAAATGGAGAACCCGGTCCAGTCGATTTTCTTCCTCTAAAGTGAGACTGACTCCTTCCACTAGCGGCTTAATTTCTCTGTCAAGAAGAATCCCAACCTGCTCTTCCTTAATATCATCAGAGGTTGACGGAGTAATTGTCTTCCATCCACCAGGAACCTTTACGGAACCACATTTCTTGCAGGTTTCTATTGATAGAGGTGTAGAGAATTCAATCAAGGGATGGTCTTTATTGTAGCAATCTTCGCATAGGCCTTCCAGTGCAGATGGTTCTCCGCAGAGATAGCAGGGGGCTTTCAAGGTAAGGGAAAAAACTCCTAGAGACTCTTCTACTTATTGATTAGGGCGCATGCTAATAACCTTTGAATGCTAGTTACAAATTGTAAGAAATTACTTTTAAGAACCAGCGAACAGCAACTGAATGTGACCGCCTTCACACAAAATTGCAATGAAACAGAGGTTCATTAACAAAACTTCAAAGGTGACAATCATGAGTAGCGTAAAGGTAGCCATTCCTGTGGATGGAAATCAGGGATTAGATGCCCCAGTCAGTGCACACTTTGGTCATTGCAAAGCATTTCTGGTTTCGACCATTGAAGATGGCCAAATTACCAAGACAGAAACCCTGGTAAATCCGCCACATTCAGCCTGTGCTGAGCCAGTAATTAACCTCGCAAATAATGGTGTTCAAATCTTGATTGCACAAGGCATGGGTGGGCGTCCCTATATGGTGACACAACAAGTTGGTATGGCGGTTATTAGGGGCGAGGGATCAACTGCAAGAGAGGTTATTGAAAACTACCTCAAAAACAATCTGAGCGAATTCGGACAAGATGCTCTTTGTGGCGGCGGCTTAGACCACCAGAAACACTAGGATTGATTCATTCTTACATCTAAAGGCGAACCCATTGTGCATGAGGTTCGCCTTCAATGTACAGAACTGCTTTTTCATGAACAAGCCCTGCATCAATAGCGGCTTTAACGGTAGTTTTACCAACCATATTTGCTACGGTCGCATTCTGGAGATACTTGATACAGGTTTTTGTGTCTACTAATTCTCCTCCATAAAACTCTGGATTAACAGAGAATTTTAGATTACCCTCTGTGAGGGTTTTTCCAAGAAGATTCTTATCACATGCAGAAACAAGAACATGATCAAGAGACTCACGAACTCGGATGTACACAGAGTTTGGCATGATTAACACCTCATACTGGACGAATAGATGTATTTGCACCACATGCGGAGCATTTCAGGTAATAGGCACCGGTTTGTTTCTCCATGTTAGTATCAGGACGGCCACATACTGGGCAGATTACGTATGCTTCAATATAGCGGGAGAGAACTTCATCTACTCCCTCAGGGGAGAATTTGCCTTGAAAGATTGCACTACCACCCTCAATATTTCCCGCAGTAGCAAGCTGACCAGCTACATACTTCAATACTTCTTTCCCAGGCCTATTGAGAACTGTCAGGATTTCTTGGAAATTCTGCCACATGCTTCGTGTTCCTTGAACTATAAGTTGAACCGCAGGAACTTGGAATCGTTCACCAGATCGTTTGAAGGCATCTTCTGGGACGCTTGCTCGGGCTCTATCAAGTATCTTCTCGTAATCGTCCATACACCAAAACTCCTTGTTTGTGCTATTGAAGCTTCTGATTAAGTACCACGGATTATTGCATAATCCTGTAGAGTCCTACCTCCTCTTCTACAATTTTCTCTTGATCAATTAGATCAAAGAGTTCCATTTGTACTTTTACAGGGTCAATATCGCCAAAAGCCTTAGCAATATCATCAATGCGTATACCACCTTTGGAGCTGTTCTTTTCAAAATAATCTAGGATTTTGCCTGCAAGACCTTTCACTGAAGTGGATTTGGCGGCGGGTTTTTCTGGTTCAGAGGATGATTCATCAAAGGACATGAGTGTACCAGAACTTGCATTGGGTGTGTTAGATGTAGAAATTCCAGTACCTCCTATTCTGAGAATAGTATGTCGGCGTTCCAACATGTGAAGTGTGAGAAGATTGGCATCGTCAACTTCCCGAATGATTTCGGGTTTGACGTAGATTTCATCCTGGTATTCATTTACTCGTCCTACAACAATTGCGAGGTAATTTCCAGTCACTTGTCGTAACATATTAGCTTCCGATTCATCCCATGTTTTGACACGAATGACCTCCGTTCCATCATCAATAGTGATACTTGCAAAGTTATTGCTACCAGTAACCTTGTCCACAATATTTCCAACAAGTAGCACACGTCGAAGCTCCACTCCATCTGGCGAGATCACTCTAGGACCGTTATCAACACCATAGGAACCTTTTACAATATCTGCAATGGATGCGCGTATTGCTACAATTCGTTCTTTCATCGCCATGGAAACAAGTCACCTATCTGCCATCAGTTCCTCTTGACCAGTCTTTATAGATAACCTATTTCTAGTTTATGATGAGTGAACATCAACAAGAAACTTCTGTGTTCCGCCCTTCTCTTGCCAGTGTCACCACATTTTCCTATCTCAGAAGAAATACAAAAATTAGCAAGAGCATTGTCTGTCATCATTGAGATGGAATCCCTCCTACAGA
>JARGGA010000009.1 GCA_029210805.1 Candidatus Thorarchaeota archaeon | reverse complement strand
ATCTAAGATATGTCCAGGTTTGTCCGGGTTTTTAGCAGCTGTTACCAACCCTACATTGTGAAGGATGTATTACGGTACACCGTTCATTGTAAATTGCACAATCTTGGACACCAGAGTGAAGTGCGCCCAGAAACGGCACTGGGAATGACTCTGTGAGGTCATAGAATGTGTCTCCTCAACCTCACACAATGGATGGTATATCTTGATATATAAAGACCTACAAGGTTTCGTTCTTTCTTAAAACATTCATTAAAGGGAAGTCCAACTTTGTATAGGTTTCTTGCAGCTGTTGGCAACCCTCTTTACGGTAGAAAGGCTGGTGTGGCAAAGGTTCGAGACCTTCTCCAAAGATGCTACCGACATCTTGTGGAAACGACTGGTACCGGCAGACATGGCTTACAGCGATTATCTAATGGCGATTGGAATGATGCTAATGGTTGTAGGTTATGTACCAAAGAAGCTACGCGATGAAGCTGAAGAGATAGGCGAAAGTGTCCTGAATGCAGCCATGGCTACTTACACGCTCGACATTTACTCCAGATTATTAACGTACGCAGGAGATAACGCTCTTGCAAAGGATGCTCTCCAACGCGCAGATGCCCAACGCAAAGCCGTACGCAAACAATGGACTGGAAAATGGTTCAAACGTTCATGGCTTACTGAAGAATTGGGTTGGGTTGGTGAAGATAATATTTGGCTAGAACCTCAACCATGGGCAATCATTGGCGGTGCGTCAGATTCAGAACAAAGCAAGATATTGGCACAGTCAATTGATGATATTGTACGAAACCCGCAGAAGAATGGTGCTATGATTCTAGGAAGGCCAGACAAGATGATGGAAGGTGATGATGGAGTTGGCACTAATGCTGGAGTATGGCCTTCGATCAATGGAACCCTAATTTGGGCACTTGCTCTTGTTGACGGTGAAATGGGATGGGATGAGTGGAAGAAGAATACATTGGCATACCACGGAGATGCATACCCCGACATCTGGTATGGTATCTGGAGTGGTCCTGATACCTATAATTCCGAACTTTCGACATATCTTGGAGGTACAGTTCATGTTGGGCTTTATGAAACCGAGCGTGAGAAAGCAGATGAGAAAGAGGACGGAATCACCACAGGTGGCCTTCTACAAGTTAGCTGGACCGATTTTCCTGTTATGAATATGCATCTTCATGCTTGGCCGTTGTATGACGTATCAAAAATACTAGGTATCGAATTCAATCCAGAAGGCATTGATATTAAACCAACACTTCCGAAGGATGAGTACAGGTTCACCTCTCCATTACTAGAATTAGTGAAATCAAGAACTGGGTTCAAAGGGAGATACGCTCCCCTTACTGCTGGAACATGGAAGATATCTGTGAAACTTAACGATGCTGATATGAAACGAATCTCCGGTCTGTCTGTAAATGGCAAAGGCGTTGAAGTTGTACACGATGAAGGAAGGATTGCCTTTAGTGGTGATAGCTCCGCTGATTCGCCTCTTGAGTGGGAGATAAACCTCTAAATCGTAAATTGTTAGATAGTAAGTGAGTTGATGGCAAAATATGAGGTCTAGGGACCTTACCCTTTCAGCAGTTGAGGGAACACCTGAGCGAATTCCCTTTAATCCGTTTATTATGCATTTTGCTGCTGCAATAGATGGAATCGACTATAGCAATGAGTATTGCAAAGATGCACTGGTTCTTGCCAATGCTCAAATTAAATGTGCCAATAAGTTCGGTATTGATCACGTATGCGTATCAACGGATTCATACCGGGAGGCAAGTGCTTGGGGGGTTGAGGTTGATTTCTCAGGGCACACACCTGTGCCAAAAACACACCTACTCATCGGGGAGTTCGAATCCATTGAAACTCCTGACATCGGATCTGCACCAAGAGCCCAGGATAGAGTAAATGATGTTCGATTGCTGAAGGAAAAAGTAGGGTACGACCAATGTATCGTAGGGTGGATTGAAGCACCATTTGCAGAGATTTGCTGCCTTTTTGGAATGATGGATGTTCTAAAACTCGCTCGAAACTCATACTGGTCAAAAATCATCAATGGTTTCATCAACCGTATCTTACCTATCCAACTAGAATTTGCCAAAATGCAGATCGAAGCTGGTGCCGACATCATAGGTGTCGGCGATTCGGCAGTTTCGCAAATAGGTCCAAAAAGATACGAATCGGCCTGTCTTGAATCAACTCATAAACTCTTCCAGGATATCACGAAACATGTTCCCGTTCTCTACCATGTCTGTGGAGATAGTTCTGTGATTGACAAAGATGGACGAGATATGCTCGAGTTAGTTACTGCATCAGGAACGTCTATTCTTGATATTGATTTTCAGGTTGACATGAATACTGCAAAGAATAAGCTGAGTGGTAGAGTCTGTATTCGGGGAAATACAAACACGAGTCTTCTTGCCAGCCCCACTTATTCTGAAGATCAAGTTATCAATGAAATCACAAAAACAATCGAAGCCGGGAAACCCGGAGGACGATACATGTTTGCCGCAGGTTGTGAATGGCCTTGGGAACCACTAGACCTTTCAATCCGTAATCTAGAAATTGCTCGTTCGTTAGTTGACAAACGTGGAGTATACTGAATTGAATTCTCGAGAACGTGTATTGGCCGCTCTGAATCATATTGAACCAGATATGGTACCTCTTGATTTAGGTGGAAACCAATCAGGGATTCATATCATTGCCTATAGACGACTTCTCGATTTTCTTGACATCGAGGATTCAAAAATCTGCTTCAATGATTTTGCTCAACAGTCTGTTAAACCCTGTGAAGAATTATTGCAACGGTTTGATACTGATGTGCGGTGGCTACACCCACAATCTGCAATAATACCAATTGACTATATCCCTAAGGTCGAAGGGAAGTTCCAAGGTAAGTGGGACCAATTTGGGGTCTTCTGGGGAAATAATGCTGAGAAACCTGTGAAGGAAGTCCTCTACTATGACCCAGTGATTCATCCACTGAGTGAAATGAAGACGGTTCAAGAAATCAAGAATTATGATTGGCCTGATGGAACAGACCCAACACCTTTCAAAGGACTGAGAGAACAAGCAAGAAAACTTCGAGAATCTACAGATTATGCCATTGCAACACCACCTGTAGGATGCATTTACGAATACACTACATTCCTCTTCGGTTTTAAAACGGCTCTTCATCATATGCAAAGGAAACCCGATTTGATCAAAGCAGCCATGGAAGAATTGGAAAGATATTGGACAGATTACGCTACGGCATTCCTAAATGAGGTCAAGTTTGGTGACGAACACTATGTTGACATTCTTGCCAACAACGGAGACCTTGCACAGCAAACAGGTCCAATAATGAGTCCCAAGAGGATATACGAACCTCTAATCAAACCTATTGAGAAACGGTTCTCAGAAACCCTTCACAGTCTTGCTGAAATTAAGATTAACTACCACTCCTGTGGGTCAGTTCCACACTTCATACCTCATTTTGCTGAGATTGGTTATGATGCAGTGAATCCTATCCAGATTGGGGCAACTGACATGGAGCCTTGCAGCCTGAAAGAACGATTTGGTAAGATGATAACGTTCTGGGGTGGGTTATGCGACACTCAGAAGACTCTACCATTTGGAACTCCTGAAGAGATTCGAAGAGAGGTTGAATACAATATGAACTGCCTTAAACCCGGTGGTGGCTACATCGCCTCTAACATCCATAACATTACTGCAGAAGTACCTCCGGTGAACATAGTAGCGATGTTTGATGCAGCAAGAGAATTCAGATCATACTGAGTTGCAATTGTACTCGGTATCACCGAGATATGAGGTCTTTAGGTTTCATGAGGTAGTAATCTTGAGGTAGACCAAATGGCATCTCAGACATATGAATATGGACGCCGGCTTCAAATAAAGCACTTCTTTGATGATCGTGATACCGGTGCCAAACGAAGAACTTGGTTGGAGATACAGCTAAGCGAGCCGAAGAAAAGCTCCGAGGGCTGGGTTAATGATGGAAAAATTCGAGTTTCGATAGGAGAGGATCGTGACATTAAGGGATCATTTCTGCTGAATCTTGATGAAGCTAGCAGACTTGTGAAGACCCTTGAGCTCGCAATAGAGGACCACGAGCGAAATAAAGCCGATTTGTGGAGAAGCTAGTAAACAGCTAGTTTCATTCTTTTTCTAATAACAAATGGATATGGTGCCTTTTTGCACCATACCAGTTCTATGTGTACCACCGACCAAAAGCAGATTCAATACTAATTTTGCATACTGGTACCTATACATTGTGGGGTGAAATGTGGTGGGAACTGCTGCAGGCGGTACCAGTAAAATTATGATTGCAGTGATTATGGTTGTAATAATCAGTGCTGCAGGATTTCTATATGTTCTCTCTAATCCAACCATTCTTTCTAATTTCGTTATTCCAACAGACGAGGTTGATGATTCCCGAATTCAGGGAATTGACTCCCCTCTCAAAATTGTGGGGGATGAAGAAATGAGAGAGGTCGCAGAGGAATTTGGATTTCTAGGAACAGGTAGTCGAGCGGATCCTTATGTGATTGAGAATCTTAGTATTGTTTCAGAGGGCAACTGTATAGATATTCGAAATGTAGAGGCTTCTTTTGAGATTAGGGGATGCTCCGTAGCTATATACAATTGGCAATATTCTGCAATTTGTATCTATATCTCCAACTGTCAGGATGCTTGTATAGTCAATTGCAGAACTGAAGGCGGAATTTCAGGCATAGAAGTTTTTCAAAGCGATGGCTGTCGCGTGCTTGATTGTACTGCAAAATATTCCATCTTCGGTCTGAACTTTAGTCTTTCAGATTTTCCCAAAGTATCCAACTGCATAATCGATAACAATACCGAGGGCATAGTTCTTGTTGGCTCTCACAATGCAAATCTGACAAAAAATGGGATATTTCGTAATGTGAATGGAATTAGGTCTCAATGGACTAATGGGTCATTTATGACCTCTAACAATATCACTTCGAATACTCAGGGTGTTCTCTTAGAGCAGGGATGTAATAATTGGACGATTACGAGTAATTGGATCACATTCAATGATGATTACGGAATTCATCTTGACTCAGGCGTGAGCTTTACCTGCATGTATGCAAACATGTTTGGGTGGAATATAGTCAACAACGCGAAAGATGATGGTTTAGACAACAAGTGGGATGAATCTGAACTTGAAGAAGGCAACTTTTGGCATGATTACACGGGTACTGGATGGTATGCAATCCCAGGTGTCGCAGAAAGTATTGACCATTATCCGCAATTACTTGAGTGAATGCTTTATTGGAAGAGTATTTGTTGTTTCAAGCCACATTCCAGCATATGACGCGTGATGGAGGACCGCTACTCAAAGTTGAGGGGCTTCGAGCTTTTCATACTTCGAAGCAGGGAATTGTAAAGGCTGTAGATGATGTTAATTTCGAAATCTATCCAGGAGATGCAGTTGGACTTCTGGGTGAATCAGGAGCAGGGAAGACCTCGGTTGCCCTTGCTATCCTTGGTCTATTCGAACGAAGGTCTCGCTATTATTCCACTGTTGCTGCAGATGGAGTAACAAAGAAACTCTGGTCACAAAAAGATGAGGCAAGGAAGAAGGGGCTCACATCAGAAGATTTGGGAATAGACCTCCCTGGAACAGAAGGATCTGTATGGTTCCAAGGTCAAGATTTGCTTGCAATGGATGAGGATGATTTGCGAAAACTAAGAGGCGACCGTATTACCTATGTTCCCCAAGGGACAACAAAATCTCTCAACCCCTCAAAATCGATCGGGTATCAAACTGGTGAACCAATAACATCACGCAAAGAGAAGAAGGCTGACAAAGAGATTCAAGAGATGATCTTGGATGTACTTGACATAGTCGACTTAGGTGATATGGATATCAGAAAGGATATGTTCCCAACTGACTTCAGTTCAGGTGAAGATCAACGCGTTTTAGTTGCTATGTCACTCATTTCAAAGCCCGATCTTGTTATTGCCGATGAACCCACTACTGCAGTGGACGGCGCCGTTAGAAACAAGATACTGGACGCAATCAATATTGCTAGAAAGCAGATGGGATTGGCTCTGTTAATGATAACCAATAATTCGAGTATTGTTGCCGAAACCTGCGACAAAGTGGGAGTGATGTCTTCGGGTCGCTTAATGGAATTTGGTGATGTTACAACAGTTATGAAATCATCACGACATCCATTTACGCGAGCATTTCTAATGGCAAATCCAAACATGGAGATGATTCGAAGGATGAAGGAGAAGGGTCTAAGGCTTCAGAGTATACGTGGCTCGCCACCTAGTGCCGTGGCCCTCCCCTCTGGTTGTCCTTTCAATCCTAGGTGTTCATATGCCACGAATATTTGTACTCAGACTGTGCCTGACTTTAGAGAAATAGAAAAAGATCACTGGGTCTTCTGCCATCATAGTGAAGACCTTCCTGAACTCTAGAGAGGGCCATTTCTGGCCCTTTTAGTTCCTGAGATTATCTTTGGCTTCTGCTATCCAAGCTTTGACCTTATCCAACGTGAACTCGTAGTCTGCAGGAACCTCCACTTTGTCTTCGCTCACAGCTTTCTTGATTTTCGATAGAAGTTCTGATGCATCTGCTTCAGCCAAATCATAAAGCTCTCGGATATTTGTTGCAAAAACAATTGCCTCTGCATCCTCTTCGGATACTGAACTCAGCCATGCAAACCTGCTCATGGCAATCCATCTCTCCGCCTTGCGGGTTGTTATACCACAAAGATCCTTGATTTGTTCAGGTTTCGCCGCGATGAGGTCCGCGACTGTAGTAATGCCACCATCTCGAAGCATCTTGCCATACTTTGCTCCAATCCCTTCTATTGTTTCAATAGGCAGCTGACTCACTGGAGCTGTAGGTTCCTCTACTTCTGTTACATATGCTTCTTCGTGGGTTTCTACTTGTTCATCAAGTAGGTCTTCCAAGTCAATTTCATCATCATACATCAAATAGACTACAATAGGAATGGCCATTGCAACAACTAGTACTCCTAGTGAAATCGTTTGATCGAAACTCCATAGGATTAGCGAAATAACTGCTATTACTGCTCCAATTATTAGCGCTATCAAGAATTTTCTATTTGCTGTCAATCCGGTACTCAAATCATCTATCTCCTAGCAAGCCATCAATCCATTTCAGATAATGAATGAAGCTGTGATGTTTTCTTAGTGGTTCAAGCTAATAATCAATGTGTTGGGACGAACAAAAGAAGAGAAATAGGATTGTATTGTCATTAGAAATATACTACGGGTGGAGATTCAATTTGCAGCGAATACGAAAAAGACCTCTCTTTGCAATAGCAATACTGCAGCAGAAGCATTCTTGGCTTTGGGAATCAATGCGTCTGTAGCTTGGAGTGACTTCCACCAGTGGCCCTATTGGCCGGATGACTATGACATGCTCTTTCTAGGCTCGTCATTCAACGGCTTTGACGTTAATTGGCTTGCATACGAATATTGGTCAGAAAACGCAAATCACCCCTATACGAATATGCCTCGCTGGAGAAATTCTTCATATGATTCATGGAGGACTCAACTACTTAATTCGTCAACTTACGAGGAGGTATATGAAGCTGCGATTGAAATGCAACACATACTTGTCTATGAATGTCCAATCGTCGTTGCGTATGTGAACATGCTACTTTCAGCATATCGTACCGATAGGTTTGAAGGATTCGTCAATTCAATGCAGGGTGGAGTTCTTGGCTGGTGGACAAATTACAAAGTTCATTTGAAACAGAGCGAAGGTGGTCCGTTTGGCGGAACCATACGATGGAGCAATCCACTTGATGTGGATAGCTTCAACTTCATGGTTACTTCGTCATCGTATTCCATGAAAGTGCTCGAGATGACTCATGACAGTCTTATCAGACAAGGCCTCGATGGTCTAGATATGATGTGGTTGGCAAAATCCTATACAATCGAAACGCATGAAGACAATCCTGCAATATTTGAGGGTGAAACCAGATTTACTTTTCAGCTAGTAGAAAATGCTACTTGGTCGGATGGTACTCGTCTTACAGGCGAAGATGTGGCATTTACGCTCAAATACTATTGCGATTCGCCAGGCAATCCTTATGGAAAGAATCTAGAAGATATGAAGGACGCTTATGCCCCAAATCCATTTGCTGTAGTAATCGACTTTGAAAGCGAGTCATATTGGCATTTACACGACGTTGGCTACAAACCTATTCTTCCAAAACATGTATTCCAAGAGATAGGATTAGATGGATGGAACCTCTATAATCCTAATCCCCCAATTGATGCAATGGTCACATCCGGTCCATTCAATGTATCTCATTACGAAGCAAGTGAATACGTTGAGATTAGTAGAAATCCCTTCTATTTCTATGGTCCAGTGATTCCCTCTCCAACAACCACAACGACACCTCCTGAACCAGTAGATCCTAGATACTACTTGTTTGGAACCATTGCGGGTGTTTTCCTTTGCGTAATTGTAATCGTGATGGCTGATTGGACTTTGAAGAAAAATCGCTAAGAGTATGAAAATAGCATCAGATTCATTATCATGAAAGACCTCACTAGTATTATGCCTTTATCACGTATTCCAAAAATTGGACTTGGTACATGGGAAAACAATGATCCCGGAAGAGCCCCTGCAAGCATCGCAAAAGCAATTGAACTGGGATACCGGCATATCGATACAGCTCAAGTCTACTTCAATGAGGAACTTGTTGGTCAAGGAATAAAGGAATCAGGGATTTCTCGTGATGAGGTTTTCTTGGCAACAAAGGTATCCCAAGTTTTCTACAACCTGAGGATGTTAAACAGACTACCGCTGAGAGTGTATCCAAGCTTGGTGTTGAATATGTTGATTTATTATATATCCACTGGCCTGCAGAAACATATGAGCCTGAATCAACTCTGAGCGCATTTGATGAAGTTGTGGGGGAGGGCTTGACGAAACACATCGCTGTGAGTAATTTTACTCCTTCCCTACTTGACGAAGCCCTTTCTATATCTAAGAACACACTCATTGCCAATCAAGTGGAGATGCATCCTTTACTTCGGCAAGATGAAATGGTCGAATATACAAAGCAGAAGCGAATGCACCTTGTTGCGTATAGCCCCTTGGCAAAGGGGATGATATACGATATTCCAGAGATTGCAGAGGTCGCTGAACGTCAGGGCATCACAAAGGCACAAGTTAGTCTTGCCTGGCTGTTGAGCAAACAAAATGTGGTGCCGATTCCAAAAGCCACCAGTGAAGAACATCAGAGAGAGAATTTCGAAGCGTTAGATATTCGACTGACTTCTGACGATATCCAGTTAATCGAGTCAATTGAGGATGAGGAACGAATTATTGATCCTTATTTCGCCCCTGATTGGTAGTAATCTATCGACTACCTACCCGACGACTCCCAATTCCTTGGATACACCTTCTGAGAGCGGAGTTAGGTCCTCTCCAACAAGTTCAGGCATTGGTTCCGTTTCTTGCTGTTGTCTTATTCTGATCATTGATATCCAACCCAGAGGGATGATGCTGGAGTGTACAGGACGTCTCGGTCCGACGATTACATAATCCTCGCCCACGTAGATTACACGTACACCATGTGTTTCTTCTACCATCTCTGGTTTGTGGTCGATGTTCCCAAATGCATTGGCACAGAGGTATATGTCAACGATGTGTTCTGAGTCTGCCAAGAATTTCAACATCTGATGCCAGTCTTTTCCGTAATGTAGCGCGCCTGTGGTGGTTTCCAATGGTAGTGCCTCCAGAGGATTCTTCCTCTGGAAATAAGTTCTCATGAGTACATATAGGGCGGACGAAAGAGGGAAATTTTTCCTATTTTATCTAGGTACGGCAAGAATTGCCAAAAAATGCAACTTGTGCTAGTTTCTTTCATGTAGCTGATGACGAATCCAATCAGCAGGCGCTCGAAGCACTAATCGAGGTCCTGAGAATCGCATTACTGCCCTAATTCTTCCTCTCATCTCGGGTTTGTAACAATGAGTTTCACATTTTCGGCAGGTAGGCTTGTCTTCCCCATAACGACAGTGGTCCAAACGGTGATGTGAATATTCTCTTAGATTAGCACATTCCTGACAGAGGATACCTTGTTGGGAACCGTGTTTCTTTTCGCAATAGAGACCAATCATCTTAGAAACAACATTCTTTTCCTTTGCGATTTTCAAACCATCATGCGAGTCGCCTTTTTCGTTCATAGGTGGTCCCCTCGAGGATGTGTATCACCCTATAATGAAATGAGAATATTAACCCAACTCTATGTCCCTGATAGAAGAAGTGATAAGCGCAAGTAAGGCGTCAATTCTCGAATGATACCGTCCACTCGCTGGCGTAGTAGATCAGCCTGTCCTGTCCGATTCCGCCGTCCTGCTTGCTGACAAGGATCATCTTGTTCGGGTGGAAATCCTTGCAGGTCTTCAACTCGGAGAGTTTCAGCTTCTTTCGTACTCCAAGTCCCAGTGTGAGGTTCCTCCCCTTCAGTGCGGTTTCAGACCTGGTGTTTTTGCCCCACTCTACGATCAGTGTTCCTCCTGACATAGTCGAACATATACACTCACCGATGAGCAGCGTGATACTATTGAGCGAAATTTCGCTCCGAGTATCCTCTGGATGGAAGATTACTACTTTGTGACCACCTCTCTTTCGAGGCTAGTACTCTTATGTAACAAGTCAAGTTTTAGCCAGTTCAAGTCAATTATCGATTCCCCACTTGCTGACCTTACATTAGTTCACCCAGACCTTAGATGGGAGAGCAATCTTGAATTCAAATACCTCCAGATGGCTGGAGTTGTCGATGACGATGAGTTAGGACACTATACGGACCTAGCATACGTCCACATAGGAAATCGTCTAAGTACAAGAATTGCGAAATTTTATCTAACCAATAAGCGAATGGTTTTAGTTGGTCCCTTCGATACAGCACAAGTAGGTAATAGTAGCGTGTTCCGACTTCACTACCCTGATATGCTTGATAAACCGTATCATGCCATCATCGATTACATTGACTACAATATGATAAGTGACTTGGATAACAAGTGGAGCTGGAAGGGAAAACTCATCTCGTTCAACTACGACACCTCCTACATGCAAGAGAAATCGCGGGTCTTGTATGGTCCTTTGTTCTTCAAGATGGACCTTCCAAAATCTATTAAGAATAAGCAAGGCCAGCTCAAAATAGATATAATGCTTATGTCACGGCCTCATCCCACCATTGACGCAGACACATTCACGAGGAACAGGCAAGAGAAATTGCATGAGTATCTGACAAGGTTCACCAAACATGAATAATTGAAAATCTATGATTTGAATCTGCGGTCCCTATCACCGAACCACATAGAGGTAGCTTTTATCCATACTTCCTATCCAATTCTATCGTGATATGCCTCGATGAAGGCCATTGTTTTGTTCTGAAACGGCTGAGGTGGTGAGAGCAAACTGGGCGTCATGGGTGTGGTAGTGACCAACGTAAATTCAACGCCAATCAAATTACCTCGACTATCCCTGCTCGCTGCTCACCAAGTAAACTATTGGTCACTGTTGTACTAAAGGGTTTTCACTCAAGTGATGGTGTCACATAGTAAGCATTAAAGCACCTTTTCACTCGGCGAAATTTGTCTTACGAGGCCGATTCAAAATGGGATACTATTGTACAATGATACATGGTCCATGTCGAGGCAAACAATGTGACTTCTGGGCCAGAACAAAAATCAAGAAAGCATCAATCGAAGACCTAGTCTCCGGTTTCAAAGATAGTGTCAAAGAATGTGAATCTGGTGTTCCTTTGAACAAAGCTATTGAGCAGTTTTGGGCTGGTTTTGGGGTAAAAAGTAGAACGAATATATGCAGAGAAGAACCCGCTCTTTGTGAAAAGATGCTAGAAGTAGAACGAAGAGTCACATCTTGATTCTTATAGTTTCAAAAAACAGATAGATGGTAGCCCTTCATTTGGGCTACACAATCTTGCTTAATTTTACTTGTCTGCAGGGACTGCCAGCATTGTTCCTCGGTTGATAAGCCATTGGGGATCCACAGCTCTCTTCACAGCCTGCATTTCCTCAATACCGTTCTCACCGTACATCGCTTCTAAGAACGCTCTTTTCAGTTTTCCAATACCATGTTCAGCAGCAACTGTTCCGCCAATCTTAACAGCTCGTTTTGCGAAGGTCATGTAATTGTCCATACCTTGGTCAACCTCTTCGTTATTGCGGGGTAGCATATTGCAGTGAAGATGGTTGTCGCCTATGTGACCAAATATAACATACTCCATACCTTGGGCATCAAGCACCTCACGGTAATATTTGAGGTAGTCTCTGAGCGCTTCGTTTGGTACCGCCATATCTGTTCCAATTTTATGGACCTTGTGATGTTCGGCTTTGCGCTGTGCTATCAGCCCATTCACCGATTCGGGCACGAAATGACGTACTGTTTTCATCTTGGCGAGTTCTGCTCGGTCCAGCCCTGCCCAACTGGACTCGGAAGAGCTGTTATACTTGTTGAGAACCATTTCGAGTCCCATTACCTTATTTTCCATGTTCTCTTCTGTGAACTCGAATTCAAAGAAAACAATGGCTTTGGTTTGGTCCGACAATGCAGGAACCTTGATGCCTGACGAAGCAGCCTTCTCTTTGATCATCTCTATTGCATTTGGATCGAAGTATTCTAGGAAGTCCATTTGCACCGGTGTATCTTGGGCACGTATATCATAGACAAAGTTTACCGCATCCTCTTCACTTGGGAAGAATGCCATGACAGTCATGATATTTTCAGGAAGTGTGACCAGTCCAAGCTCAACCATTGTAATGGCTCCAAGAATACCCTCTGAACCAACGAACAGGTCAATAAGGTCCATGTTAGGTTTTGCAAAAAGACCTGCAGCATTCTTTGTATTTGGCATTGTATAGGTTGGAATCTTAATTTCAGTTATTGATCCATCTGACTGCTCAATTTCGAACTTCCCATTTTCTGCTATGAATTCACCACGTTTTATATCAAGAATATCGCCATTGGATAGAACAACACGAACTCGAAAAACCCATGGACGAGTTGCTCCATACTTGAAGGTCCTTGCTCCTGAAGCATTGCATGCAGTAATTCCACCTATCCATGCACTCATCTCAGTGGGATCGACAGGAAATGTGAAATCCATCCCTTCGGCAAGGAACTTGGCCAGAGCATTTTCTTCCTCTTCAGAACCCTTGCCCTTAATCGAGTCCAGACTCTTATTCAATACAGCATGGACTAGATCCTCTAGGAGCACGCCTGCTTCTGCGGCAATTGAATAACGACCATCTTTCTCATCATATTGCATATAGAGCAGCTGGGTCATCTTCTCAAGGTTTAGAGTTAAACCCCCCATTGGAACTGCTGCACCAGTAAGTCCTGTACGACCACCTTGAATAGTAACAGGTTCGCCTTTTTCATAGGCTTCCTTCATTATTGCAGAAATCTGCTCCTCTGTCGTTGGAAACACAATCTTCTCTGTCTGGCCATCAAAGGAGTGGCTCTCATCATCCAGATACAGAGCATAAGTATCAGTAATGTCTGCCTGGTCTGAAACAACCTTCATGTCAGATAGGTCTGCTTTGCCAGGAGCTATTGCTTTAATCCGGTTGGTCATCTTGTATCGCACCCTCGGGTATTAGTTCGCGATATACAATTCATAATATCAAAGTTGGCATTTGGCAGCTTGGATTCCAATTATCATACAATTCCTAACCAATCGGATTAAAAATGAATGAGATTCGTTTCAAAAGCGTAGAGGTGGAAGCCTGTTGCGTATAGCTGCAATATCGGACCTTCATATTAGACCAGATGGCAGTGATGATGATTTTCTGACAGCAATTCGACAACGCCTTGAAGTCATCTCCCCCGATGTCTTTGTCATTGCTGGGGATATATCTGATAACATTGCTGTAGTTGAAAAAACCCTTTCTGCAATCAAGCTTTCAAATGCAGAAAATCTCTATGTTGCAGGCAATCATGATATCTGGTTTGAGAAAGAGAAAGGCATAGGTTCCCTTGAGAAATACTCAAGGTTCATTGGAGATGCTTGTACGAATGCCGGCTTTCATCATCTTCCTGATGAGCCATTTATCAAAGACAATGTAGCTTTTGTGGGAAGCTTGGGATGGTACGATTACTCATTTCGGAGAGATGAGTTGAACATTCCAGAGGAGAGCTACTTGGAGAAGGAATGGCAGGGTTCGTATTGGAGAGATTACTATACTGTTGATTTGGAGTATACCGACCGTGAGTTTACTGAGCTCCTCAATAGTAAACTGGAGTATGACTTGAGTGCACTCCCAGAAAATATAGAAACCGTCATATACATATCACATCACTTGCCTTTTGGTGCCCTTACGCCTTACAAGGATTCACTACCTTGGGACTTTTTCTCTGCATTTATGGGTGCGGAGAGTACAGGTGAGATTCTTCTCAATGATGAGCGGGTAAAGCTGTCTATTTCAGGACACAGTCATGTTAGAAGACAAATTTTCTTAGATGGTTTATTGGCAGTGACTGTCCCAGTAGGATATGGCCGCCCGGAGAACGATGATTTCACTTCACTAGTACATGATGGGATTGCAGAATTAGAACTGACTGATGGGAAATGCAAGGTTCATCACTATGTTGATGGGGATATCTGTGAGGGCCTCCCTTACGCATTTTGACAGACAGATTAATGAGTTGGTCTGCTATTTTTACTACATTGTCTTCCTTCGATAAAGTAAGATACGCAAAACGGACTTTGGTGAGATACCAGAATGGTGACCCTCTTTGGATATGCAGTCTTGGCAGTTTTCATAGGTGCCTATATCATAATTTCCTCCGAAAAGATAAATCGGACGGGAATGGCCCTTCTTGGAATGGGAATTGTAGGGTTTGTATTCTGGGGGTTCTATACGCTCTGGGATCTTGGATTCTATACTGACCCTGCCTTCACTAATCCCACGAATCCAGAACTGTGGCATCATGGTCCATTTGAGGCGTTAATTGGATCTATTGAATGGTCGACTATCCTTTTCGTAACTAGTATGATGATTATAGTGGCTGTTGCTGGTTCATCGGGGATGTTTCAGTATCTTGCCCTCAGGCTAGCAAAACCATCAAACGGAAATCCCCGTGCGCTATACATCACTTTTCTCTTGTTTGTGTTTGGCATTAGTCTATTCTTTGATACTGTTTCAACTATGCTCATCATGTGTCCTCTCACTGTTGAGGTATGCCGAGCCCTCGAAATAGATTTCAAACCATTCCTAGTTTCAGAAGCAATCGTTAGTAATTTTTCATCAATACCATCCATAGTTGGAGCTGTACCAAACCTAGTAATTGCCAACGCGATTCCAGATAGTCTGAACGCTGGATTTCTATTCATTGTCTTTATGCCATTATCCGCACTCTTGTTCATCATAAGTCTCCCAATATTTCTAAAATGGTTTGGCAAATCCTTTGGGGAGAGTGACCCTCACAGAGTCGATACTCTTCTCAATATCCATCCTGAGTACATGATCAAGTCGAAAAGGGACTTCTATGTTTCAGTGCTTGCCATTGCCATTCTTATCATAGGATTCACGTTTGGCCAGTCAATCAGCGGTGTTCATTTTGGCCTCGCTCCGGCAATGTTTGCTTTGGCAATTGGTGGTTTCATGCTGATACTATCCCATGACCGTGCTGCTGAATACCTTGCAAATGTTGGTTGGGATACAGTATTCTTTCTCGTTGGATTATTTGGTCTCGTTGTGGCCTTAGACATTACAGGTCTTATCGATGAGCTTGCGGATGCAATCGGCATCGTACTGGGCGGAAATGCCGTTCTTGCAATCATATTCATGGTCTGGATACCTGCAATGCTGTCTGCTTTTCTTGATAATCTTCCTGTATCTATTGTTTTGGCACCAATCGCACAACAATTTGCGTCTCTTAGTCCTGTACTTCCTCTAGCCCTTGTCTTTGCAGTCAATATTGGTGGTTACATTTTCACTCCACTTGGCAGTCCTGCAAATATGGTTGCTATTGGCTTCTCTGAGAAAGAACATGATCCAATATCTTTCATTGAGTTCGTCAAAATTGGCACTATTCTAGGGATGATTCATTTAGCCATTGGCACTGGATGGCTGTTACTAGCGAGTATTCTTGTTACCATTGATATTGGTGTTTTCTTGTTATTCCCTCTTGGTATCATTCCGTTCGTGATTGGCCTCTATTTCCTGTATTTCAAGCCATCTAAGAAACAGTGAAACAGGTATTATTATTGGGTGGTTTATGTACTCACACATTAACAAGTAAGGAAAAGTGGCGGTCATGAAGATATGCAAATAACAGGTGGCATCGATTTTGTAAGTGGATTGGTTCTAGTAGTTTTCATAGCCACCTATCTTGTGATATCAAGTGAGAAAGTCAATCGTACTGCCACCTCCCTTTTGGGAATGGGCCTTGTTGGGGTTATCTTATGGGCAGCTGGCGCAGGCACCTTTTCCTCAATTGTGGAACATATTGAATGGGATATTGTGCTCTTTGTAACGGCAATGATGATTATTGTCACAATTGCTTCAGGAACGGGTATGTTCCAATTTCTTGCAATTCAACTAACTAGACCAACTCACGCGAACACGCGTCAGTTGTATATTGCATTTTTGGCCTTTGTGTTTGTTATCTCTTTAGCTCTTGATACTACATCTACCATGCTAATAATGGCTCCCCTGTCAATCGAATTGTGCAAAAGTTTGGAGATAGATTTCAAGCCCTTTCTAATATCTGAAGCAGTAGTATGCAATTTTGCTTCCATTCCCTCGATTGTAGGTGCGGTTCCAAATCTTGTGATTGCAGAAGAAACTGGTCTAGACCCAGGCCTTCTCTTCATTTCATTGATGCCGCTCTCACTCATTCTATTTCTAGTTTCTATTCCTATCCTCTTGCGATACTTTGAGATATTTCTTGGTACGAGCCAACAGGATGCTGTTGATGAGATTCTCCTCGTTAACTCCCGTTTCATGATTCGATCTCAGAAGGATTTCTATGGGTCAATAATAGCCCTATTTGTTCTTGTACTTGTATTTACGCTCGGGCATGAATCCGGGTTTGAAACTGCTATGATTGCAATTCTTGTTGCATCGATACTATTGATTGGCTCTCGAGAGAAGGTTGATGATATTTTGCAGCGGGTTAACTGGGGAACTATTTTCTTTCTAGTTGGACTATTTGGTCTAGTTGCAGCGCTTGATATAACCGGCATAATTGATTTCATAGCGGTTGCGGTTGGTGCTATGATAGGTGACAATGAGATAATTGCACTGGCATTCATGATTTGGATTCCTGGATTGCTATCTGCAGTTATAGATAATATTCCGATTTCTGCGGTTGTGGCGCCAATTGCTGTTCAATTCGCATATATTTCTCCGTTGCTTCCCATTGCCTTGATTGTTGGCGTAAATATTGGTGGATTTATATTTCCCATAGGCTCTCCAGCTAATATTCTTGCAATGGCATTTGCTGAAAAAGAACACAACACTATCAGTATGAAGGAGTTTGCCAAGATAGCAACTCCATTGGGCATTCTAATGTTGGTAATTGCAACTGGATGGTTCATTCTACTATCTATGATATTCTAATAAAACGAAGGCGGCGTCCGTTCTTATCCTATGCCGCCGGGAGGACGAACAAGAACAGGACCGGACGCCATGTTGGACACTATGAATAATGCCGCTTATAAAAATAGTTTTCTTTCCTTTTGAAAGCTATGAAATGTATCATATTTATTCGACATTTATCTAAAGATTGGTTCCTAAGCAGGAAACTATCAAAAGGAGCAGGACCTGAAAAAAACGTACGCGAGGATACTACATTGTCAAAACGTGCCCGATGCCCACATTGTGATCGTCTCTTTGATAGGAGAGTGCTAGATGATCACATTGTGAAGTGCCGGACTCGTGCATTTGCTAAGGTAGTCACATCTCCTCCTCATGCCCGGACCACTCTAGTTGTCGATGGGAATAATGTCGCTTATCATCTCTCATATGATGGAGTACCCCTAGTTGAGAATCTTCTGAATGCGATTCGAAGTCTGAGAGCTTCTGGCTTCAGGCCCTTCATTGTCGTATCTGCAGCTCTCAAGCACACAATCAACAAACCAAGTGTACTGCATGACATTGAGAATGTAATTGAAGCGACACGGGGTACAAATGATGATCTTCTCATAATCCAGGAAGCACAGGAGAGAAATGCTGACATCGTTAGCAATGACCGATTCCTCAATTGGCAACAGAAATACCCTTGGGTGGCTTCACGATTACGACGATATCGCCTGACCCCCTCTGGCCTTATTCTCTCCTAACACAATTGTTTTAATGCTACATGAAGTGGCAACGCTGAATTTTGCTTCGGCAAGGTGATTTATGATGAAAGCAAATGACTTGCGCAAGATGTACTTGGAATTCTTCAAAGGAAAGGGCCACGCGATTATAGCATCTGCGTCATTGCTGCCCGAGAATGATCCAACCGTACTTTTCACCTCTGCCGGAATGCACCCACTTGTGCCTTTTCTATTGGGTGAACCACACCCCGAAGGAACTCGCCTTGTAAATTTTCAGAAATGTATAAGGACAACTGACATCGATGAAGTAGGCGATAACACCCATAATACCTTCTTTGAAATGCTCGGTAACTGGAGCCTTAACGATTACTGGAAGAAAGAAGCTATTACTTGGAGTTACGAGTTTCTAACATCTAAAAAGTACCTAGGATTTGATCCAGACAAGCTTTCAGTTACCGTATTTGCGGGAGATGAAGATGCACCCCGTGACACAGAATCGGCTGAAATCTGGAAGAGTATAGGCGTACCAGTGGAGCGCATCTACTATCTCCCCAAGAAGGATAATTGGTGGGGTCCTGCAGGAACAACGGGTCCATGTGGTCCAGATACCGAGATGTTCATAGAAGTTGACAATGTTCCAAAATGTGGTCCTGAATGCAGACCAGGGTGCGAATGCGGTCACTATGTAGAAGTCTGGAATGATGTCTTCATGTATTATGACAAGAAAGAAGATGGCACATATGTTGAGATGGACCGAAGGAACATAGATACAGGTATGGGTGTCGAACGAACAATCGCAATGATGAACGGAGTATCCACAGCCTATGATACAGACATCTTCCTACCCTATATTAACAGAATAAAAGAGATGTCTGGAATTGATGAGCCAACGCCAGAGCAGACTCGCCAGATTAGAATCATATCCGATCACGTAAAGTCTGCGGTCATGATCATGGCTGACGATAGAAAGATTGGTCCATCGAACGTTGAAGCAGGTTACATTGTGCGTCGGCTAATCAGAAAAGCTATTCATAGCGCGGATATCCTTGGTATTGGACAAGGATTCATGAAGGACCTAGCGGACATTACCATTGAGATGTACAAAGATGTTTATGATGAAGTGGAGCGAAACAAGGAATTTGTCTATCAGAATCTGGAGGATGAAGAGAAGAAATTCAGGAAGACACTCCGAAAAGCCCTCGTAAAACTAAACAAGATACTTGCCGATACGAATACAATTACTGGAGAAAATGCCTTTCTTTTATTCACAAGTTTCGGTTTACCTGTGGAAATGACTCGCGAGATTGCAGTAGAGAACGGAATTGCTGTCGATATGGAGGACTTCAAGAAACAATTCGATCATCATAGAGAGATCTCTCGAACTGCAACCCAAGGGAAGTTCAAGGGCGGTCTTGCGGATCATAGTGACGAAATCACCAACTTACATACCGCGACTCATCTACTACAGGCTGCACTTCGAAAGGTCTTGGGTGATGAGGTGACACAAACAGGAAGCAACATCACAAAAGAACGATTACGTTTTGATTTCACTTTCGATAGAAAACTCACCCCTGATGAAATTGCTGAGGTCGAGAATCTAGTCAATGGAGTTATTCAGAAGGACATTGAGGTCACTCGTGAGTTCATGCCTTACGATGACGCAATTGCTATTGGTGCTATGGCATTCTTCAAAGAGAATTATGGTGAAACTGTTTCTGTTTATTCCGTCGGCGATTTCAGTATGGAGCTCTGCGGTGGGCCGCATGTTGAACGAACTGGCCTTCTTGGTAAGTTCAAGATTGGAAAACAGAAGAAGATTGGCGCCGGAGTCATGCGAATCAGAGCAGTACTTGAATAGAGAAGGAGAGGATTCCCTCTCCTACACTTTCTTGACCCAATGATACGCCACACCCTTGTGTTCAAAACCTACAGACTCGTATAGTCGATTGGCTCCTTCAGTGGGTGCTGCTCCAAGTATAATCACGGCAATTGGGTTGTATTTCTGGAGACGTTTGAGGCACTCCAGAATGACTGCCTTTCCAAGTCCTCTCTTTCTGTGGTCGGGGTGAGTGCCTACAGGTTCTAATTCTGCAATCTCACTAACAGGATCAAGCCGACCCGTACAAAAGGCTGCAAAGTTACCATCGGGATCTACCGCCACAATATCCAATTCTGGAACGTAAAAGGATGCAGTACTGAAAGTTTCAAGAAGATTCTCTCCCATCTCCTTGATGTGTGGAAAGACAGCTATCTGTACTTCCCTATAACTTTCCCACTCTTCCATGATTATTGCATGCCTTACAGAATAGTCATCAGGTAGTTGACACTCCGGAATAGGCTTGTCAAGGGGATGAACTTGATATGCTCCTTCAATACTTGCTCTCTCGAATCCCATACCCTTTAGCATCGAGATTCGCTCAGTATCATGCTCCCCCACAACAAAGAAGTATTTGACCTCGTCATCGGGACTCTTCTTCGTTTTCTTTTTCTGCTCTTCAATCCAGAGTACTATCTCTCTCTCTCACTATCAAGATGATTTGGATGAATGTGAATCCAACAGAGGCCTGATGGCTCAACAATGGAAACCGCCACAATTTCGGATTGGTTTTCCCATATCTTGATTTTCTCATCATCTTTGTCGACGTATTCAGTTCCTCCAGGGCCGAATTTCGTATTCTCGAACATTGGTGGAGCCCAGTTTCGGAATAAGGGCCCAGCTGTCCATGCTTCAAAGAGGAATTGATTGACTGCTTCAAAATCCTCGTTCCAATGAAAATCTCTAATGGTAAGTGTCATGAAAGGCACCTGCTTTCTGACCGAAGAAGGTCTATTATAACTGTAAGGTCCTACGCCAAAATCCTTGTTGGATTTGTTTTTTGAAAAGCACTCTATTTCAAATATCATATAATATTACATATTTAATGTAATAGTTTATAAGTGTGCCACGTAATAGTATTACATAACACAAAAACAGGTGTAAATATTGTCAAATCTGAACGGCGCGGCACAGATCCGCGCACTAGCCGACGAGTTCCTGATGAATGGAGTATTCAGTTTGGAACGACCTGTAGAGTATGGCAGTTTTTCTTTCGTGCCAATTACAAAAGCTGAATCTACACCGGAGGATGTAGATTACATCAATGCTGCTGAAGCATTGGAGAAGGGAGTCCTTGAAATCCTTGAAGGAGGCGATCAGGTTGAAACCCTTATTACAAAGAACACAGGCAAACGCCCTGTTCTTATTGAAGCATCAGAAGTCCTTCTAGCAGATGGTAGTCAGGACCGCATAGTCCTGCAGAGTGTGATTCTCCAACCTGGAGCAGAACAACGAATCCCCGTAAAATGCGTTCATGCACCCCATCCACTGAGAAAGGGATCTACATACAGCTCTGCTGGTGCATCTGGCAAGGGTCTCCGAAATTCGATACACCGCATGAAGTACCAGAATATCATGGCCGATGTCGAACACTATGTTCCCGAATCTGCAGTTGACCAAGGAGAGGTTTGGGATGAAGTAAGTGGTTATGCCAAGGCAGCAGGAGCCAAAGATGGAACGAAGTATACTGAGGCATTAGACAAGAAGCAGAAAGAAGTTACCAAGGCTGCAGATCAGATTCGCGATCAACTGCCTGAAAACACGTGCGGTCTTGTCGTAATCAAACGAGAAGAAGGCCTTCAAGCATTCGAACTCTATCGCTCATCACGCGCCTTTGAGAAACGGGCTGGTTTCATTGAATCTCTTCTTATGGATGATATTATCACCGACGTCTGGCCATTAGAAGGTGAGGCTGCCTGGGCAACCGCGATCCAGCTTATCTACCGATTGAGAGAGATAACCGACAATGAAGTCATCGTCAAGGAAGGGTCTGATAACCTTCACATTGGAATAGACGAACTTGTTGGAGAAGCCATTGTTGGACAAAATCTAGAGGGTCCCACTCAAAGTATTCTCTATTGCACACTTGCAGTTTCCTCCTGATATCCTCCTCATTTGAGATTGGGGATCGAACACCCGACGCCGGAGGGCCCACCCACGCCCACCCATTCAAGGGTCCTCGGCGTCAACCTCTTTTTTGTGACACACAAGCGGAGCCTTTTTCATTAGTTTTTCCTGATTCTATCCTATTGGAATAAATGAATTGTATTGATGAAGGAGAGGTAGCAATATGGGAACTTTCTCGCGAATATTCGGTACCGGAGATAAGGATCTTCAAAAGAGAGCTGATGAGCTCACCCTCAAGCTAAGTAAGGGGTTACAATCAGCAAGTGCCAAACTCTGTATAGCAGCAAAGGCTTGGGAAGAAGGAAATATAGATACTCTAAAGGAATTAGAAGAGGAAATTATTGAGCTAGAGCGAGAGATGGATGAAGTCAAAGAGGACATAGTGGAGAATATTCTGACCAAATCTGCTTTTCTTCCGCAGCAGGCACTTGAACGCCACACACTCGTCAAAGCGCTCGATCAGGTTGTCGATGCCGCAGAGACTGCAGTTCGTGTGATATTAATGGGATCGAGAATGAAACCTCCATCAGCAATTCGCGAGCTTGGTAAAAAGATCTGGATATGTACGGACTTAGTCCAAGATGCGGTAAAGTATCTCTTCACGGACTTCTCAAAATCTATAGAAGCTACTCGAAAATTGGATGGAGCTAGAGAAGAAGCTCGGGATGTTCAGTTTGAAATACTTGGAAAATTATACAACGATAAAGATTTTCGATCAAATGAGATAGTCGTATTTCAGACAGTGTCTGAAAGAATGGTTGATGTAGCTGTGAAGGCTGAAGATGCAGGCGACTACATCCGTGAACTAGCAATGAAATACAGTTAGTCTGGTTGGTGAATTCAGTGGAACCTTTGCTCCTACTAGCTGTACTGCTCATCTGTTTTATCGTTGCATTTGCAATAGGTAGTAATGATGAAACAATGAGTCCGGCAGTTGGAGCCAGAGTATTCACAGTCAGAGCGGCAGTAGTAATCGGTGGGGCAATCAACATCATTGGAGCAATATCGCTGGGAGGAGGCGTTTCAGAGAAAGTCGGTTCCGATCTTGTTGGAGGGCAGATTCTTACTACGAGTATGATTTTTGCCATCCTTATCTCAATGGCAATCTGGTTGCTTGTTGCCTCTGCCACTAAGGGACTACCAATTAGCACTACTCAATGTATCGTGGGGTCGGTCATAGGCGTAGCCATAGGTGCTCCACTCCTTGGTATTGCAGGATGGGGCATTTCGTCTGTTGATTGGCTAGTAGTTGCTGAGATTTTTATTGGGTGGGTTCTTTCTCCTGTGGTTGGGTTTGTAATTGCCGGACTGGTATTCGCCCTGGTTCGGAGAATACAGAAACGTGCCGCTGGACTAAGTGCTCATGAGCGACAGGAAAAACTAGCAGCGTATGCGTTGGCATTGTTCCTAATCATCACAGGTCTAAGTAGAGGCGGCAATGATGTAGCAAATGCAGTTGCGCCTCTAGTTAACATGGCGGACTTTCAGGGCACTGTTACACTTGGTAGCTTTACAATAGGCGCAATTATGATTCCTCTCATTGTTGGTGGTATAGGTATTGCTATGGGCCTAGCGGTTGTAGGTCGCAAGGTTATCAAAACATTGGCCACAGAAGTTGTTACACTTACACCTGTATCTGCGCTTTCAGCAAGTATCTCTGTTTCCCTTGTCATGTTTGTAGGAACATTCTTTGGTCTTCCTCTGAGTGGAACTCATGTATTGGTCGCGGCTCTTATTGCAGTAGGATGGGTATCACGAGAGCCCGTGAAAAAGAAACAAGTGAACAACATCTTGATTTCATGGGTGATAACAGTTCCAATATCCGCTATTCTGGGAATAGGAATGCTCTTTCTCACTCAGATGATATTCTGAAGTATCTATCGTGGAGAACTAACTCCTTTTCCAGCATCTGGCTTCTTATGGATTAGAATGAACTCCTTAGCCTTCTTACCCAAATTTCTCGCTTCAATTTCAGTTAGATGGACTTTCTGCGCTGGATTCGGGTGTTGTTCGTATGTAGCCTCGATTATAGCAAAATCAGTATCTGTTACCAAATCCTCGAGACTCTGACACATTCGGCTATCGCCTGTGAATGAAACGATCGTGTTTCCAATTGAAACTCTGTAGCCAATAGCAGGCATCAGCATATCTTTATCAGTGATATTCTCTGACCCGTAATGCTCTACTCCCATCACTTTCAGTTTGAAGAAATCTGTATCAAAGCCTGATCCGTGTTGAAGTTGAAACACATTGATTTGAAATCCCAGCGTATCAAAGTAACACTCCTTGAATCCTTTGACAATACTCGCAATCTCTACACATCCTGTTGGAACAAGAATATTGAGCGCTTCCTCTCTTCCCAACATTCTAAGAAATCCCAGCAATGTCCATAATCCGCCAACATGATCAAAGTGTCCGTGCGTAATTGCAATCAAATCCAATTCAGTTACAAAATCCAAATTTCCCTTTGCAAGAAGGTCTCTTACGGATCCATCACCCACATCCATAAGGAGCACTTTACCAGTAAACCTTGATGTAACAACAACAGTTGTGCCAACTCCTGCGGCACTATATGGTACATCAACCCGTACTTCATCGTTCTCCCAAGAATTCGTGTGTTTTGATGTGCCTGACATTTGTATGATTCCCTCTTACAGCCGAATATTTTGATGGAGTGCTATCAAAAATGTGTTGCTGAACTGAAATTAAGGTATGCCCTATAAACGAAAGAGGAGTTACTTAGAAAAATAGTAGGGATGCGAGAGTGAATCTCCCGCATCATCTATACTGGCCTAATTATCATAGCCCATTTTAGGTATTCTCGATAGCCATCCCATGAAGTATCCAATAACGACAGAGATAACTAATGCTCCAGTGAGTGTGAGGGCCATTGTTAACAAATCAGGTGCTGCATTTCCAAGTAGTTGCATAACGCTCCAGTAAATTCCCGCGAGTGTCATTCCTGAGAATGCAACCTTCTTTGTAGGAGTCTTGACACTCCTAGTCTGGAAGATTTTCGCTTCGGTCATTGCGGCAGCAAGTCTGCCTGCAACATCACGTTTCACTTTCAAAGCCTTAGACAATTTTCCAACTGGCACCTTTGATTTCGGTGTCACAATATTCATTGCCTTTGGTGCATGTTTGGCAACGCTGTCCGCACCTTGTATTGCTGAGCCTACTCGAGCTATGAGGTCATCTTTGCTGAGTTTTTCTTTCCCTCCGGGCTTTCTTCTCAGTACAACTGCTGCAGGGAAGATTTCTACACCTTTTGGTGTTTTTCCACTTCGCATCTTAGATGCAGCAAATATTCCTTTCTGGAATTCTTCAAGTGCCTTCAGAAGACTAAATATCGACATAACGGCAAAACCGATAGTTATCAATCCTGGTAAGGAACCAAGTGCCGCTGTGCCCTGAGGTCCTATTCGAAGAACAAAATTATCACTAACACTTGTAGTATTAGATGGACTTGACCACAGTGAATATGTGATCGCAAATACCCCTTCTATTGTACCAGAAATAAGATCTATCCCTGGACCAATAAGATCTGCCAGACTGACTGAGGAATTAATCAGATTCAAGGAAACCCCAGCAGGGGCTAGTGTGTTATTGAAAACAGGTTGACTGAATATTGGGATGCTCAGATAGAGTAGTGAAAACACTCCCTCCACGATAGTCATATTCGCAGATACGTCAATTGAGAGTTCCAGTAATATCGACTCTGATAGATTGACAGGAATTGGATTGGCTGCATCCGAATCGACGGCAGAAATACCGTCAACTTCTAGCAAAAATGCGAAATTATCATCACCACTCCAGCCGGGTGGTTGTGCTTGAACAGGTGCAACCAAGAAGGCTCCTAAAATGCATATCATAAGTCCAATGCCAACAATAGGTGGCAGCATTCTTCTCATTCTATTGTCTCCTCATAAGAATATAATTTGGTGACTTTGCAAAACCGTACTTTAATGTTCGTAGGTTCCCTTAGTGATTACTGAGAGCCGCCAAAGGCCTCTTCAATTTCTCTATCAAAGGCATCATCGTCATCAGGCTCATAGACGACATATCTTTTTGCAGGCTTAGGGGGTAATGGTGCCCAGCGAACTATCTCTCCGAAAGCGCATCCACCTAAACTAGAAACTACAACAATCAACAGAGAGATTTCCCCTGGGGGGATGAATTCAGTTAGAAGCAGACCAGAGATCAAACCAGCAATGGCACTGATAATTACACCAAGAATAACTCTATCAAGGGGCCTTAGCCTTGACATACCACCAATAATGTATCCAACTGCAAAGCCTACCCCAATACCCAGTAGCAAATATCCCATTACAGCAAGGTCAAGATAGGACTGCAATTAATCAACACTTCCTCAACTTACTTGTTGCTTTCTTTGCAAATATCTGTTCGTATTTCAGTTGCTACCATTTGTTTGTATGCAAAATCTCATCGAGTGGTTTTCGTGTGCGAGGCTTTGTTTCTCTCTCTCTTGCCTCTTCATCTAGTGCGTCTAGGTCCTTCCGAAATCCGAAGAATACTACTGTAACTATCCGGTATTCTACAGGGATTCCAAGAGTTTCCTTGAGAGATTCCTCATTCCAACCCGCCGTTGGATGTCCCATTAATCCCAAATGAACTGCCTGAATGAGCATATTCTGCGTTGCAAGGCCAACGTCCATCATAAAATACGGTAATTCATGTGCCGAACAACCACCATCTTCCTTTGCGGCAACTACGATCATTACAGGCGCTTCCTTTGCATAGGCATTACCTCTACTGAGTGCTTCATGAGCTATCGATAACGCTTCCGGGTCCGTAAGCACTACAAAATTCCACGCTTGTGTGTTCATGCACGAAGGTGCCCATCTACCAGCCTCAACGATGGAATCAATCATCTCTTGAGGAACTGCTGTATTGTCAAACGCCCTGCCACTTCTTCTTTTCATAATCTCTTCTAGAATCTCTACCATATCTATCCCTTCAATTCTCTGGCCAACTTATGATGGATTACCATCAGGTTGCTAATCTATTCTTTGATTTCCATTGCTTGACCGCAGTGCTCTACCATTGGTTGTGCACCGCACCCAGCACCCATCCAACAGACTAGCTGGTCGCCTTCTTTATGCATTTCTTGGCCACAATGAACTGGTACAGCAACTTCTTCTCCACACATTGGACACACTAATTTTCCCATAATTGATTCGCCTCTCGGATAACAACATCCGAATTCAAACAAGGACATTCATAATTAACTATATTTAATACTATTGGTATCGCTATGAATGACAACATCCATATCCTGTCACTGAATCTAAAGCTTGAGGCTGGAGAATGTACTCGGGAAAACCTGAATGTGTTGTAGTTTTCACGATTCTGGACATTACTAAAGGCGCTCCATTCTATTCAAGCTTCTTTGATGAAGAGTTAAGGAAAAATCCCTCTCTGATTCAGAAGAGAGTATCTTCACGTGAATTAATCATACACTCTGTAGTTGGCAAATTTGCAGGCTATACTGCTGTTGCTCTACCCGGTTGTACTGACCTGAATGAAATGCTTGAGGCCTTTAGAGACGAGTTTGAGAGAATATACCGTTCATTGTAAGTTGCACGATCTTGGACACCAGAGTGAAGTGCTCCCAGA
>JARGGA010000347.1 GCA_029210805.1 Candidatus Thorarchaeota archaeon | reverse complement strand
TGATGTAACTGCTTTATTAGGAAAACCTGACCAATAATCGAGGGGCTGCAGGATTTGCAAGAACTAACACCAGCAATGAAATCGTCTGGCGCTGTTCCGATTTGTGTGCGGCTTGGAGAGATATCTGGAGGTAATATCCTCGATGTTTGTACACAAGATGGGAGTTTCATTGGTACAATGATGAAGGCGTTTAGGAATTACGATTCATTCGTTGGCATCGATATTTCTGAAGAAAATTTAGAGAAAGCCAGGAAGAAATTCAGCGATGAGCCAGTGGAGTTCATCTTGATGAATACTGAAAGTTTAATCTTTGATGATGATTCCTTTGATACAGTCTGTATATCACATTCAATTCATCATCTTGAAAATCCCATACATGTTCTCAAGGAGATGCTTCGAGTATTGAAACCAGGCGGACATTTGATTCTCCAAGAGCTGTTCTGTGATGATAATCAGAGTGAAGCAAAACAAACGGATATTCTTATACATCATTGGGGTGCCAAGATAGATACAATGAGAGGGGAACCTCATTTTGAAACACTCCCTCGAAAACAAATCAGAAACTTTGTAACGGCATTAGGACTAAATGACATCGAAGAGTTCGAATCAAAACGTTATGTTAAGTGTCTATTCTGCGAAAATCAAGAGAAATGTGAAGATCCGATGAATAGTATCGATTTTGCAATTGAAGAAGTTGATAGGGTTCTGCAACGAATAGTAGACCATCCAGAGTATAACAAGTTTGGTCAAGAAGCACACTTATTGAGAGAGAGGATTCGAACTACAGGATTCGAATCCGCCTCTTTGCTGTTCTTCATTTGCAAGAAGAACCTACAATAACAGCTCAACGAATCGATCACCAGAATAATCAATGATACGCTTATCAGAAATTACTCCAGTCCAAGTCACTTGTATTCTCTTCTTCTGCTTCACGTAGGCAATCTCGCTCCAAGTTTCCGTGCTTTGCTGCAAACCATGATGATGCCAGCCAAAGATGGCTTTTGATGCATCACCTACAATGAGTTGATTCTGTTTACCCACCTTCACTTTCTCAGGTTTGTAAACGGACAATCGCTCGGTGGTACCGAATTTGATAAGGAACTTCTCACTCTCAAGTTCGAGCTCTTTTATTGTCTGACGCATCTCGCCCAGCCTACCTCCGAAAATCTCACCGCCAATGACAACGTCAACAGATGAACCAAGATTCTCCATGAACCACCCCTCTACGATTTCCAGGTCCTTCACTGAACACCAAATCCTCTACAGGTCCTCTGGTTTAACCAATTTTGTCTTCGCCTGGAATATAGGTCCGATGATGCTCATTACGAACTTGACAAAACCATCATCCTCGGAAACCACACCAATGACGTCAGCATCCACCGACGCTGCTGGGGCCATGAGTACTTCCTCACTGTCACGGACACAAGCGAAAACATCTTTGTCACTCCTACTCCTCACACGAATGTTTCCCTTACCAATGAGTGGTTTCACCTTTGGACCAAGAGCGCCGCTCTCAGTTATGACTAATTCTACACCGATTACTGTTTTTAGCTCTGTCAAGAGCTCAGTAGGAATATCACTGACTTCAGGTACAATGAGAGTCACTTTGGATTTGGCACGTGTAAGCATGTCCTTGATATGAGCGTTTACAGCATCGCGAGTTACGACAGTCCAAGTCTTCTTGGCTCCAGGGAAGTCAGATGCACGAACACGATCCCAGACCTTTGAAAGACGGCTGGCAATGTCCTTTGTATTGACACCATCGCCAGTAGTACGCGCAAAGGCTTCCTCAAAGGTTTCATCGGTCAAACCAATCATAGGACTTTCCTCAAGCTTGTTGATAGTACCAGAGAGTATGTCGCTTAACGCATCGAGTTGTGAATCCAGCTTCGAATAGCTTGCTGTGATGTCTTGTGAAACCTTTGAAGAGATTTCTTCTAGTTTGGCAGTTGAACCTTCAAGATGGGCTGAAAGAAGAGATCCAGTCTTTGACTTGAGGTTCTCACCTGCTGAAGAAAGAGATTGTTTCAATTCTTCATTACTACTATCAGTTGAAGAAGAGGTGTCAGTGATTATGCTATCGATTTCCTGACTTCCAGCACTCATCTGAGCCGCAACGCCAGACTCGAGTGAGGAGATGCTTTCTTCAATTGTGGACTGCGCTTTACTGCGATGTTCTGAAATTGTCTGTGAAACTGAATCCATTGTACTTGTGGTCGTCTGCTTGATATTATCAAGCATGGTTGAGACATCTCCTTTTGTGGAAGTAAATGCTGCTTTCAATTCCTGAGATGCTGAGTCAATCTCTTCTCTGCTGGACGATTTCGTAGAAGCAATCTCAGACATCAGAGTATCAGAGGATTGTTTCAGACTAGTTTGAAGATTGCTTGTTGTTGAGGATGATTCCTCTTGGATTTTCATTCTCCCGGAGGCGGCGACAGAGGTCACTTTGCTAGACAGAGACTCTGTTGTTTGACGGAGATTATCCCCAACAGATTGAATGAACAGATTCTTTGATTCCTGAGCACTTGCCAAGGCTGTGGCAGTCGATTGATTGAGCTCTGTCGAAGCACTTGTTGATGCGTCTCTAGAACTCTGAATCGAATTCTGAAGTTCTGATTGATGATTGCTCAGAGTAGCCTTTGCTTCCGTCGAAACTTGTCCAAGGGCGGATGTAGTGGTCTGATTCAAATCACTCAGCTTGGATTCAAGTTCATCATTAGCCTGCCGGGTAGACGCTTCCATTGTGGCGACCATTCCTTGATAGCTAGTATCGACCTTCGCGATAAGCTCATCGAGGGAATTCGAGATGGATTCCATTTCAGTTTGCATCACACTTTGAACATTGGAAATCATCTGCTGTATCTGGCTTCTAATATTCTCTTTTCGAGTACTTACTATTGACCGAGTATCCCCAGTTACATCCGTAGAATATTGACTAAGACTATCATGGTTTGTCTGCATAGTAGATGAGGCCACATTCTTCATTGAATTCATTGTAGTATCAACAAATGATTTGGAACGCAAGTTTACTTCATCAACCTTCTTTGAAATTGCCTGAATACTCGAATCAGAAGCTGCTGAGAATGCTGAGCGAGATTCTTCCAAATTGGTTTCGAGAGATTGAATAGTAGCATCTAGGTTAGTTTTCATCCTCGTTAGAGTTTCATCTACTTGTGATGCATGTTCTTGCAGAAGGCGTTCTTCTTCGGAGGTCTTTTCTTTTAGGGCATTACTGATTTGTTGTTCGAATGCAGAGTACTGATTTTCAATGTCATTTGAAGCAGATTTTACTGATTGTGTGATTTGTTGCTCAGTTTCTCCAATAGTGGTTAGTATCTCACTATTAGTAGAATCCAAGATCGAATCTACTGACTGAGCAACAGAATTTATCGAGGTTGTGATACGAGCCTCTGCATGATTCATTGTCCCGTCAGTGGATTCTGCTTGTTGATCCAATTGAGCATCAACAGCAACCTGCGATGTCTGAATTTTTGATTTTGAACTTGATTCCAAAGAAGATAATGAAGCGCATAGTTCGGATTTGAGAGTTGCAGAAATCTCGCCTACATGTGTGTTTGCCTGTTCAAACGATTGTTTCAGCTTGGCACCTGTGTCATTCACCACATTGAGAATATCGTTACGTGAAGAATCAATGACTTGCGAAGTGGAAGCAGTCCAGCTCGATAGTGATTCGGAGGCCTCACGGTCATATTTCGCTTCAGTAGCCTCTTGGAGTGTTTTCCATGTATCAGTATTTTTTTGAACATGCTCTGCAGATGAAACCTTGGAAACCTCGGCGTCACTTTTTTGAGATGTAACAGAAGTCAATTTTTCGCGAGTCATTGAAATCAGAGCATCTCGAACAGTAACGGAGGCCGTGCGAATCTGTTCCTTCAATTCTCTACGGAGGGTTT
>JARGGA010000346.1 GCA_029210805.1 Candidatus Thorarchaeota archaeon | reverse complement strand
ATCTCACGATTGAACTATCTGGAGTGTGCCAGGAGGTGACTTTTTCTACAGAGCCTGAGTGCAGAGTGAAATGCAAAAACTCGAGTGTTTACACTTCTTCGAATTCTTCTCTCTTTAGGGTGAGCTTTCTTGGATTTGCCAGCAAGCTTAGCTCGTACCGATGTTGTGGGGGACCTTCACCTTTCTTCTTCCATAGATTGAGACCTTTCTTCAATCTCTCACGCATCTCAATCCGATATCGAATTGCAATTGAGAAGGCTTGAAGAATTCTGCAGAACCACTCATTCTCTGCAAGAATCTCGTCTTTGATTTTGACAATGAACTCGCCGCCGATATCTCCGAAATTGCTATCAATCTCAGCAACTTCCACATCGTGCGAGAGGAGGACAACTTTGAAGTCATCGCCTGCGCTTGCCCGTTTCCCCTCAATTTTGAATACTTCAAACGTACCGTTAGGACCAGGCAAGAAGAATCCATACACTTCAGTTGACACACTACCACGATACATCTCTCGGATGTATGTTACAACCTCATTTTCCTTTGTCATAACAGCGAATGCAAGCTGAGGCTCTCCCATTGCGTGACTCATGGCAAATTCATCAGCAATCATTTCCTCTATTGTGCCCAACCAACCTCCAGAGTCTGAAAACAGCTTGACAACGAATCTCTTTGACATCTCATTTGGAGCAGCATTCCACATTGATTGTCTTAAAACCATAAATCCTGATTTCTCAAGTGAAGGGAGCTTGTTCTCTCCTTTCTTTACAGTAGCTTCTGATATTCTTCCGATAATATCAGAATCCTTAGTAAATTGTCTGCTGCTGGATCTCCATTGCTCTGTTTGTCTGACGCCAATTTCATCTCCATGGATATTAGTCATAAAAAGGTCCTGAGAGAGCATTTTGTAAACAGTTCGACCGCCGCGTTTCTCGTTATCAGTCATCAATATCAGCTTCCTTTGTGGTTACAATGAGTGTATCAGCCACAGTGATAAATCTTAGGTCAGACCTATGTGTATACGCGAACAGCAGGAATAATATCATGAAGTGTGTAGATATTATGTAATCGTTGTTAGCGTAGGAGATTTGGAAATGGCTGAAGATGGTTGGAACGACTCAACTAAAGGAATTGCAATCGCAGTTATAATCACAATATACATTGGGGGGATGGTTGGGACCTATGCAGTGTTACGTCCGCCAAGTCCTCCCAGTTCGACTAACACTACAACTACTACAAGTCCCTATCTACCTAATCCTCCTGATACATCTCCGCTACCGTCAGTCCCACTTGCGGATCTTGAAAACTTTTCGTTTTACACAGATTATGAAGTAGATTTTGAGTTGGACGCTCCAACGTATTCACTACAACCGGATTTGTCCAATGTGTTGAACTTGGACTTTTTCACAGGTATAGAAGGTTGGAATGATGCCGTGAGGGACAAAATCGCCGAGAACTACTTCTCCTGCATCACAGGTTGTACTTACGAAATGCTTAACCCATCAAGGGTCTATCAACAATTTTCTGAAGTCTATGACGATAACTATTGGAGTAACACTCCTAGTTTCGTTACAACAGATGCGATGTACCACACGTTCCATATCCTCTATGATGAGGCACTTCGTGCAATGGAACGAAACAATTTGACCTACTACCTTGAATATCTCTGCCAACATATGGTTGAGGTCTCTCAGTATCAAATGTCAGAGATTGATGATACTAGATGGGATGAACTTGCTAGAAGGAATCTAGCATTCTTTTCAGTTGCACTCAAGTGCCTGAAATCAACATGGTCAGTTCCTTCTGAAGTAAGTAGTGACATTAGCGAAGTATTAGCATTAATGGGTGCACATGAAGGCTATAGCAGAAACTGGTTCATGGAACAATTAGAAGATTTCTCGCAGTATATTCCTAGAGGTCATTATACCAAGACACCGGAGCTTTCAGCTTTCTTCAAAGCCATGATGTGGTTGGGTAGAATAGCACTGCGTGTTAGTCCTTCAGATGATTGGTTATCGTTTGAAAAGAATTGTGCGAAAGGTCAAAATGAAACAGGACAAGCTCTGTTAATCTGCAATGCGTTGCTGACGAATAGTTCTTACCTATCTACAACAGATGTGAGGCGTCTATGGAACTGGATCTACTTACCAACTGCGTTCTTTGTTGGTGAGTCAGACGACTTGTGTCCATCAGAGTATACAGATCTCATGTATGAGGTTTATGGAGAGGATGTAACTCTCGATAGCCTTCAAGACTTTGAGCTTGTTGATGATTTTCGATTAAAAGCTGCAAAATTGAGGGACCCAAGAATCCTTGCTGATTTTATGTTTTATACTGATACAATGGAGAACGTCACTAAGGGTATGTGTTTCTTTGGACAAAGGTCTGTACCTGATTCATACATGCTCTGGGAACTTGTCTTTCCGAACGTTGGAGTTCCTCTTAACGAAAGATTTCTTCCAAAGGGGTTGGACATAATGGATGTGCTTGGTTCACAAAGGGCTTCAGAGCTTCTAGTTGATCAACATGGGTACGTCAATTACACTGCGCAGATTGCGATGCTCAAGAATGAGTTTGATGCATTAGGTATTGATGAATGGACCCAGAATCTGTATTGGATGTGGCTATATTCACTGAAACCTATATTGAGCGACTTTGATTCAGACTATCCTTCCTTTATGAAAGCAGATGCATGGGAGGACAAGAGCTTGGTTACTGCATTAGGATCATGGACTGAGCTTCGTCACGATACTGTCCTTTATGCAAAACAGTCTACTACTGGTTACGTGTGTCTCATGAATCCACCTCCGGGTTACGTGGAGCCAGCACCTTCGGTTTACGCAAGACTTGCATCGCTGTGTAAGATGATGATTGATGGTATGGCAAATAGATCACTTCTCGGTGATCACCTCTTGGACAGGTTTAGCAGATTGCACTCTTTGCTTCTCTGGTTAAGAAACATATCAGTAAAAGAACTCACATCTACACCTCTTAGTGATGATGAGATCTCAACTCTGAAGTACATGGGTCATACTCTACGATATCTAGAGAGAAGTGATGATGACGACATTGACAGAGCTGCAGTTGTTACTGATGTTCACACAGATCCGAATGAGGCAGAAGTGCTTCAAGAGGCGACCGGAGACCCAATGGTAATCATAGTAGCTGTTCCTTATCCAAACGGTTCAGTGTACCTCACCCGAGGTGCTATGTTTTCATACTATGAATTCACTCATCCTATGAATGATAGACTCACTGACGAAGCCTGGTGGGAAATAATTGATTCCGGTGCAACGCCAGAGATGCCAGATTGGGAACAGAATCTCATTGGAAATGAACTTCCACCACCTAGCATCCTCTCAGAAGATATGGGTAATCGGTACGAAACAGTAGTCTTAGTAGTTAGGAATAGAGATTAACCTGAATCAGAAGATTCAAAGCAGAAAAACCTCGATTCGAAAGATATGCAGCTAGGTCAGATCTACAAAATGATTGTTGACAAGGGAATCGAAGCAGATCCCCGTGGACGAGATAAAGTGAATAAAATCCTTGAGAAGTCAAAGAAGGCACTGGAAAAACTAGAAGGAAAGAAACGTGAGTTAGCAGACACGGATGTGACATGGAATCCCTATACCGACTGTAGGCTTCTTTATGGTGATGAGGATAGAGAGATAAAATCAGTCCTTTCGGGCATTGATATCTCACCTGGGGAGATTGTTCTAGCCGATAGACTCGCAGACAAGGGCGATCCAATTGATCTTGTGTTGGCGCATCATCCCCATGGTATTGGAACCACAAACTTGGATTTTGTCATGAAGCTCCAACCTGAGCAATGGGCATCAATTGGTGTGCCTATTGCACAAGCAGAATCTGCGATGGCACCGAGATTGAAGGAAGTTCATTTCGCCACTAAACCTAGGAATCACACTC
>JARGGA010000345.1 GCA_029210805.1 Candidatus Thorarchaeota archaeon | reverse complement strand
CGGCAGAAATCACAAATGTTGAGATTACTACTGTTGTAATGCTAGCGCTTGGATTTGATGAAACATCAGTTGACGAATATCGTACATCCGAGCTCTTGAAGTCTAAAGAGCTGCTTGAGTCTGGTAAGAGCTATCATCCAATGGCTTTTGAGGATATCATACTTGCAGAGATTGACACATTGAATTCCGAATTTTCATCTCAGATTATTACTGAATTTGAAGAAAAGCCTTCAAACGCTCAAGAGGGTGATGTATGTTATGAACTGATATTTACACTAACACAATACACTGACTACTCTCTTCTTCCATTAGAGATTAGAAACTTGCTTCAGTCGTATTTTCCCACGGGCACATTCCCCTCTGTGGATGTTGAATTAAATTCAAGTCATTACACAGAATATGAATACAAAGTTCATGAAGAGCGCCTCATATTGGACTGGTGGCCTGATTCAGTTGAAGAAGATGTTCCAACTAGCAGCGTCTATTCTGGAACAGTTACATACAATGACTTCACCATTGAGTTATCTGTTTCTAGCATCCCAACAGGTTATGCAAGCCCGGAATTTGAGATTTCATCAATCGTTCTTACAGAAGCTGGAGAAGGAGGTATTCGAGTAACTCAGGAGAAAGTCGATAGTGTCTGGCAAGAACCAGTTGTAGGTCGGAATCATGGACGCACTGGGGGTTCATATGTCGATACTTGTTCAAGTGTAAATTATGAACAGACTTGGGGATCGCCATTTGATGGATGGCAATATAGGAAGACACACAATCTTATTGGGTCATCTGGAGCTGGCTCTTATTATCAGATACGATTTACTATACATTATGGGAGCGGCACTGATTCTGGCGAACATGTTTACCTGAATGCTCACTCTCAAACTGATTTTGAGGATATCAGATTTGCTGATGATGAGAATACACTACTTGACTATTGGATGGAGATTTGCACCATAGGAAATCAAGCTGTCTTTTGGGTTGAGGTGAAGGATAATCTAGATGTGGACCAAACAATTCACATTTACTACGGGAATGAGGATGCAGAGAGTGCAAGTGACGGTGATGCAACATTTGCATTCTTCGATGACTTCAATGACGGCTCGATTGACGCAAACAAGTGGGATATTACAGACAGTCCTGTGGAATCCGGTGGTCTTCTTACCACATATGACTCAACTAGGAGTGAAGGTGTGAAGACAGACGGTACATTCCAGTATGGTAGATTCCACATGAGAGGGTTAATGGGAAGTGTTGCGAATAATTGGGATGGCCGGGCAGGCTTTGGTAATAGTATGGCTGGTAGTGACCTTCAGGGTGCATCGTTCTGGACAGTGAACAGTGGGCTTACTCGAACGATAACAGGTGGTGCTTCAGCAACTACGTCTACAGATATTGGGGCCTTTGACAGTGGGTATCACATATGGGATGTCGTGTGGTACTCTGGTGGTGCTAAATTCTACGTGGATGGCGCGCTAGAAGCCACTCATACTACCAACTTACCCACTGGTGCTACCAATATACTCCTACAGTCCTACCATGAGTACACAACCTGCTATTTCGACTATGTGTTCTTGAGCAAAGCGGTTGCCACAGAACCTTCACATGGCAGTTGGAGTTCTGAAAGAAATCTATTGAATCTTGACGATTGGTCATATAGAAAGTCTCACCAAATATACGGTTCACCAACCGCTGGTGTCGGATATCAAATCAACATCGATGTCCACTACGCAATTGGCAGTGATACGGGAAACCAAGTCTATTTAGGTTCACATTGTGAGAGCGATTTCTCGGATGTAAGATTCGTTTCAGGCGATGGATGCACTATCCTGGATTACTGGATTGAGAGCTACACTGCTGCAGATGAGGCCAGTTTCTGGGTAAGAGTTGAAGGTGACCTATCATATGATCAAGTAATCTACATCTACTACGGGAACGATGCCGCTACAAGCGCGAGCGATGGCGATGCAACTTTCATCCTATTTGACGACTTCAATGATGCGTCCTTTGATACCGAGAAGTGGAGCCATGTTGGAGATCCTGCGGGAAGTGAGAGTGGAGGAACGTACAGTCAGCCCAATGATGAGGGGTGGCACCAAGGAATAGCATCAGATGCTATGTTTGGTCCTGGTGTTTCAGTAGAGGCATCTGTCTACTCCCCATGGACCTCAATCAGTTATGGCAACAGCGTTGGTGTCTATCTCTATGATACTGTACCCAGTGATGCTGCTGGATGGTACGTCACTGACTATTTCGGAATCGACCTGCGGAAACACAGTGACGGAGCGAAATGGGTCATTGCCTATGACCATCTGGTACCAACAACAGATGAATCTCACATACTGACAGACTGGACCGGTGCATACCATACTCTGAGGTTCGACTACACACCAACGACCAACAGGTACTACTATGACTCTACATTGGTGAAGAGTTCAACAGAGGGACAGATGACGGGTGACGTGTACATGTACATTATTGGGAATGGACCTGCTGTCACGTTTGACGTTGACTGGACTTTCGTCAGGAAATGTGTTGCAACAGAGCCAACCCACGGCATCTGGGGTGATGAAGTAAGTTCTGTTGTATTTGAGTCAAACGGCGATTATCTCTATGTTCCCTCAATACCTGTGGATGATGGTTGGCATGGTCCCGTTCTTGCCCGCACTCTACCATCTGCGTTTACAATTGAGCAGCTTGATATTTTCTCTGTTGAACTATCACTAGTTCACGACGATATTGGAACTAGGATGTCAACTACTGCAATCAGCCTCTATGATGAGTGTGGCCTAATCACATTCTCCCTAGAGCTCATTGATGATACAACAGATGTGTCACAGAAATTGCGTGTGGTCTATCACAGCGCGGGTTCAGGTGGTGCGCCCATTGAGATACCTTTTGCTACAGAGTATCTTCCTGGTGACTACACTGGCATGGCATCAATTCGATACGATCCGCATCAAGGACTCATAGCCAAAGTATCTGGAGCTGATGAATATGCGTTTAATACGTTCATTGAAACAGACCGACTAATTACTTCAATGAGTATTGAAAGCCTGCGTAATGGTAACGAGCTTAACCACGACGAGAGAATTGATGATATCAAGGTAAGCTTTGCATTCTCCGAGTATGCAGTCTTTGATGAGGACTGTGGAGATATGGATGGTTTCCATAAGGACTTGAGTATCGATCATCTTCTGATGCCAATATCTGATGGAACAATCAATTCCGTTCATAATACTCTCAATGTGATATCTGTGGCTGATGGCTCTGGTTTACATGGACCCGCCTATGTCAAGCCTCTTGATAGACCATTCAGGCTCTACCAGCTTTCTGATTTTTCAGTGACTATGGAACTGCTAGCTGGTACTGCATCTCAAGGAATGATGCAAGTAGCCCTGTTTGATGAGAACATGGACTATGTTTTAGGGGTATCTATTGAAGACTCATCTACATCGGCATCAGGACGAATGGTAACTGTGTTTTGTCCAGACAATAATCCATTCTCGTGGGGAGGTCAACAACCAAGCATCATCTCCAGTCCCTTCAAGAAAACCGGAACATTGTGGTTTGATGGCTCTGATGTGCAGTCCTACATAGAAGGAGTAGGTACTCAGGGACTCTATACAAGTTCTCTTGATGCTGATGTCATCATCAGTTATCTCGTTGTCTATGGTGCTGGGTATAACTCGGAACCTCTGTGTAACATGCGAGTTCATGATATCCACATCGAGGTGGACGTCAACGCAGAACCTCCCAGCGGTGGCGAGTCTGAGCCTGTGGAGTGCGATGGGACTGTGGATGGGAGTATCACGGAGTTGCAGAAGCAAGATGCAGATCTAAATCTTCAAGATGGTGCTGCTCAACTGATTTCGTATGTGACTTTTGAACCTTGGCCGTATTTACATTGGGTGAAGGAGGAACAAAACAACGATGAAAC
>JARGGA010000344.1 GCA_029210805.1 Candidatus Thorarchaeota archaeon | reverse complement strand
AGGATACTTTCCTCCGAAGAGATATATTTGATTGGAGTTTAAAAGTTCAGCACAAAATCATATTGTATGAAAGGACCAGGCCAGTGGGATAGTTACACTGTTCGTAGAGCAACAAAACGAAGCTCACAGCTAAAAACCCAAAAGATGATCTTGAAGAGATTGTCAAGAGGGAAGTCCCTACTCTCTAAGAGGGAACTAACATCAGGTTCCGGAGAGTCCGCGGCCGTTCACATTGGTGATGAGGACCCTGCCGTGGCAAAAACTGTGGAAACACTCACTGTCGCTGGAAGTGATGAACCCGCACGAAGACAGGAGAAAGAAGCCAGGTCTGTAGGAGGGATCCCATCTCAATGATGGCAGACAATGCTCTTGCTCTTTGCAAATTTCTAGGAAATTTGCGATGTGGTGACACCGGCAAGAGAGGGGTGGAACACAGAAGTTTCTTACTCATTGATGTGTCCTCACATTAGATTGTAAGATACAGGTTTTATATTCGATTGACTGCTAGCCAGTATCAGGTGTTCCAATGAAACTGGTCGAGGCAATCCTAAAGGCTAACGAATCTGCAGCGCTGGATGCACTCAAGGATATGCTCCCGCGTGCCCAACCCTCAGCAACATGGGCCATCCTTACGCATGCTGCAGCCTGGCACGAACAACGCACCTACGATACGCCCCATTCGACCATTCTCACATTCGCAATCCACAGAATGATTGAGGAACTCGGACCACACTCCAAAATTCTCACGGAGGACACTAAATCCACTCCGTTTCCAGTGCCATCTGACCTGAAGAAACACCTACAACTTGTGCTCATTCAACGTCTTGTTCAATATCTCACAGCAGTTGATCACTGGGTAACTGAAAAGGGGCCTAGATATTATGTCAAATCTGGCGTGGACTCACCTGGGAATCTCTTGAGAAAATTCACACAGTCCATCCGGGAAAAGAGCATGATTGGGGCGATGGAGGCTGGAATAGGACTCTCATCTATGGGAGAGGCCATCCGTCTAACCCGGATGGCGGCGTCTATGGCTGCAGAACAACCGGACACCCTCGGGCATGGCTTCATAATGCCTATTTCATTGTTAGCCGAGATTCCAGAAGCAAAGTACACCAACCCAACTAACGCAGTCCTATGGCATCTCATGGAATACATGATCAGAAAGATTCCAGGCAAGAGTCCCCCGAAGTTTGTTAGCGATGACCAGTTCAAGAGACCGGCGGACCCTACTGACCTGACACCCCATGCAAATCTTATCAGTACTGCAGTAGTTGAGTACGGCACATTGGGACATAATGGGATCTTCGCTCACCGAATTGCCTACGCCTCTGAGAAGGGGCTGATTCATGACAAGACTGTCAACTGGCTGTTGGATGCGCTCAAGAAGAATATACGTGGCGAGATTCTCAAGAAGACACATCTGAAGACCAAGAATCTCATTGCTGAGAGAAAAGGCTCAGATTGGGAGTCAGTTCCAAGCGCAATCACCCTTCCCAGTTCCGAGAATGTCCACAACTGGCTCTCTGAAAACTTCTCGGAAGCTTGGAATGCAATGCGGGACCTCAAATCATCCACCTTCGAAGGGATGATTCCCTCGCTCAAGAAGGATGACTACAACCTAGTCAGAGCAGCACAGTATGCCCTCTGCTCCCTTTACGGTCGTCCGAACTCCTCTCATATCATGATATACACGCAGGGAGTCTGGGGTTTCGTAGACATGGGACTGATATCACAGGACGTTGCAGCCCTGCAGGTTCATAGAATGGTACGGGAGTATCTGAAGGGCAGATAATCTATCAGACCTCTACAAAACTATGCAAGTTTTCCTCCTGCGATACGAATCCAAACTTAATTTCACGTTGAAATATATCAATGAAAATGAGAGAGCAGATTCTTTTGTTCTAATCACAATATAATTCCATAGAAAATGGAGGAACGAAACCCATTACAGATAGACTCACTGAACTAGTTAAGGAGGGCATAGTCAAGCGTGAAGCCTTTGCAGAGATTCCACCACGTGTAGAATATTCATTGACTGAGATGGGAGAATATCTCAAGCCAGTTATGGTATATCTCAGGGATTGGGCAAAGAAATGGACCTGATAGAATGGTCCTACAATTCAAGGCATTGAATATGTCATTTCAATGATTGAATCCAATCAGCTAATTCTTTCTCAGGACATTTCCACTTTTGATACTTATTATCCCACAACGAAACAGGGAATCCCCAGTTACCATATACTTTAGAATTCAGAATTGTAGCTTGTACTTCTTTTGAGAGAGTTTTGATTGCGGAGGTGAAACCATAGCTTCCTCCCATCGGCAGATCTGCATATAGTATGAATTCATCATCCTGTGAGAATGAAATTATGCTCCGTGGTAATCTACGAGCCCATGCAGATATTGACAGAGCCACTTCGCTATTATTTGTTTTCGCCATTACATGCTCATTTAGACCAATGTTATGCGCCTCCCATGAGGTCACAATTAGTCCTTCCTCTTTGAGGGCACGTAGTCTATTAGCCACTCTATGCTGACCTACTTTCAATTCCTCTCGAATGCGAGATACTGATGAAATTCCTTGTCTGATACATTGAATGATCTTTGTATCTAATTCCTCAAGCTGGAAACTCGATCTGGATTCAGGGGTATCAATTCGGGGAATGGCAGATGACAATTTATCGATATGTATTCGATTCAGCTGAACAGCTAGTAGCTCCCATGGTAGATTCCACTCACCATTGGTATAGTAATCGAAACAAGATGAAATACCAGAAGACTGGATACGATGCAGACTCATATGAAGTCCTCTTTTAGCAAGTATATCCAATCCTGACTCTAGATAACGTAGACTCGTAGGATTCTCAGGGACACACAGTGTCGAAACTGCGTCCCAATTGCCTGAAATTGTATTTCTAAAAGAATAGAGAAAAGGACACTTACTAAGTAATGATATTGGATCTCCTTCACCTTCGTTGTAATATACAATCAGATAAAACATCTGGATACCAACCCGAGAAAAGGGAATTCTGTCGAATTTTCTCAGAATCCCTCTCTTCTGCAATTCTGTAATCTTTCTCGAAATCCATTCAGTGGACAAACCGACCGCACCAGATATCTCGTTGAATTTATCATTCGGATTCTCAAGGAGATGATTCACGAGTTTCAGCTCATTCGTATCCAAGTGACTTACCAAGCGTCGAACTCTCATCGAGAAATACAAGAGATAGTCTTCGAACATGATGGGCATCTTGTTTTTGGCACGATGCGTGAGTTCCTTCACTATAATATCCAAGCCTCTAGGTCCAGCCACAGAATGTAACCAAGTGAAAGCATTGGACGGGTCATAGTTCATTACAGTTGAAATTTGCTGAAAGGGGGTGTGTTTGGCCCAGAGGGCTTCCCATTGAGTCCTTAGTGTATCATCTGTAATTCGCTGCCGTGCATATTCATAGGACAAATCATCTCTGCATTCAGCACATAGAAAACGAGAAGGTAAGGTTTCTTTGAAGCATATCTTTGCGATTATCGCGGGCATTAATGCATCAACAGATGGAAAATCTGAATTGATGATTAGTTTTCCATTGTCGTGGTATCCCGGAGTAAACTCACTAAGGTTCGAATCATTCTTTGATAGAATGATATCCAGGGGCGGGAGTGGTGAAATCAACCCAAAGCGGTCATTAATGTCCTGTGATGCATCAATCCATTGCGATTTGTAATTAGATCCAATTACATTAGCATTATCAGAGCTTTCCAAGTATAGATTTCACCTATTGTATTGAATGTGTTTCGTCCAGAATCATTATTCAGTCAGCAGGTTGTGGTGTGAAGGCGGTTCACCGGATTCCGCCCAACTCATGTCTATCAAGATGGGCACATAACCTTTCGGTATGAAAACGTATCTCATTATTGAAGATAGGTCAAAATCGTTACCGTTTTTGAAAA
>JARGGA010000343.1 GCA_029210805.1 Candidatus Thorarchaeota archaeon | reverse complement strand
CGAATACCCCAATTCCCGACCCTGATTCGCACTCTAGTAGACCTAAAGATCCTGCGCCAGACCACCAACTAACACATGGGTTCGAAAAGCCTAGAGTTTCTAGGAATTCAGTCCATACCGTCTTGAGTTGTGTAGGTCCATATTTTTGTCTAAATGTAATCAGAACATTCTCATTTGCAGTTTCAACTGCATTTCGTATTCGTTCTTTTTCATCGTTCGAGAATAGAGTCATTTGATTCATCACGAGGTTTGCTTTGAATGAATAAAAGGAACGCGTTATGGATAAAAGGAACTGCAACATATTCAGAATCGAGCCTTCTATGAAAGTTATATCTCACATTGGTTTATTCTCTTCAGATTATTGGTCTATTAGAGTTGAGAAGCTTGAGGATGCATTCCAAAAACAAGGGGTCAAAGTTACAAGGGTGATCCCATGGAAGGTTTCGAGAGAAGGTGCCACCAAATATCATAAGATATTCATGGGGAGGGAAGACCTGAGTGAGCTTGATGTTCTTCTGGTTTTAGATTTGGGAGCAAATGATATTGGAGCATTCTTCAACAGAGTGGGTACATTATCTGCTCTTGCTGAGATGGGCGTTGAGATTATCAATTCTGTGAATTCAATACTAGTAATGAGGAATAAAGCTGAAACCATGAGGAAACTTGTTTCGGCTGGATTGCCCGTCCCGAAAACTCTGATTACTGAATCCATAGAAGACGCGGCAGCCTTCATTCGAGATAACTTCCCTTGTATATTGAAACCTATTACAGGATTCGGCGGAATAGGCGTCCAGTTTATAGACAGACAATTTGATCTGGATAATGTCTATGACTACCTCAAATTTCATAATCAGATTTTCGGAAAAGGGGCGTATTTGCTTCAAGAATTCGTAAAAAATCCAGGCTTTGATATTCGTGCCCTCGTCGTTGATAATGAGGTCATTGCCACAATGCAGAGAGTGGGAACGGAGGGAGTAGTCACCAATCTTCATGCTGGGGGAATACCACGTGTAAATGATATCGATATTAGAGAACTCGCCCTACAAGCAGCTGCATCTGTAAAAGGTAGAATTGTTGGTGTTGATCTAATCCCTGACCAAAAGGCTCAATATGGGTTCTCGAAGCCAATGCAACACCAGGATGGACAGGCCTGCAGAAAGTTGCAGATTTTGATATATCCGCGAAAATCGCACAAATATTATCACGAAGATAGATATTCTCATAGTGTGTATGGGCTCTATCCAATAATACAAGTGTGTATGAGAATGTTTATATGAGCAGTACTGGGGCAAACAGAATGTGTGGAACTGTGCGATAACTCGCAGGTGACACCTTGCATATGGAATCCGCCCTGACAGTCAGGGCTTGTAAAATAATTTCTGAGGTTTCAGATTTTGACAGAAACGACTGAGACGAGTATAGAGAATGTTGAGGGTCTTCGGGTAAAACTCCGAGAGCTCAAAACCCAAGCAAGAGACGACTTGGATGTTCTCAGAAGAAACCGCGACCAGATGCGTGAATATAAGCGAATTAGGGACGAGCATAATAGGGAAGTGCGAGCCCTTATCGAGTCCGTAAAGGCTGAAAGAGAAGAACGTGATATAATTAACAAAGAAATCACGGAGGCCAAGGACCGAAGAACTGCTATTCATGCGCAACTGAAAAGCGTGTATGATGAAATACGAGAATTGAGAGACAACCTTGTTGGCAGCCCTTCCAATGATCAACGACGAATGATGCGTAGAGTTGAAGAGCTCGAGTGGCGTCAACAAACGGATCAGCTTTCAATGGATGAAGAGCGGAGTATTGTTGAAGAGATTGCCAAGATTGAGTCTAAGCTCGTCCAGATTGGTCAAGAAAAAGAAAAACAAGATCGAATCATGGAGCAAAGAAGAATAGCCCGGAATCTCAAAGCCGAGGCTACAGAAGCCCATCAGAGAGTCATTGAGCTATCTGAAAGGTCACAAGTACATCATCAGGAAGTCGTAAGAATCAGGCCTCAACTTGAGGAATTCAAGAAAAGCGCTGATACCGCTCATCAGAATTTCGTTGAGTGGTTGAAAAAGGTCAAAGATGGTGAAGCCACTCTCAAAGAAGTTAGAACCAAAATTGATGAGATTCAAGGTGGTCTTCGAAAATATGCTTCAACTCACAAAGATGTTGAGCGCGTTGATAGAAGAACGAAACAGAGAGCTCAACAACAAGACAAAATCGATGATGCCGTTGATAAACTGAAGGCCGGAAAGAGGCTAACATTCGATGAATTCATTCTTGCTAGGAGAGCTGACGATGACCAAGGTGGTGGCCGCAAGCAGAAATCGAAGAAAGGGAAATCAAGAGATGACGACGTGGCTGAAGCCATAGCAGCTCCTGTTGAATCCCTGCCTGAAGAGTCAGTTGAAGATACTGAGATTCCAGATGAAACAGATTTCGAAGAAATTGAGGCTGAATTAGAGCCTGTTGAATCCCTAGCTGAAGAGCCAGTAAAGAATACCGAAGCTCCAACCGAGACAGATGAATAATTCACCAGTGGAGGGTTACTTGACCCTCCCCCTGTGATTTTTATGAGGGAACAAAATGAGTAGTCGAAGTCAGCGACCTGTAGGTAGGCGAGCTGCGACTACAATATTCTATTTCCTAGCATTAGGTTCAGGTATACTTCGTGCATTCTCGGTTGGCTTTGATTTAGTTGCAATAAACACTGTATTTGGCGACCCTATAGTTTATGGATTCATGTCGCAGTGGGTTAGCTTTGCAACAACATTCGGGATAGTAGCGATTCTCAGTATAAAGAGTGGAAAGGGAGATAGACGTAGATCCATTGGATTTAATCTCGATCCTGATTTTGGGAGACTAAGGCTCCTTCCAAGAAAACCAATGCTATATCTGGTCCTTGCAGGAGTTTTCGCGGGAATTTCCACCTTCTTGTATTACACCATAATTGGGGCAACAGACGCTTCGGCCGTACTCCCATATGGTCAGCTTGTCATAATCTATTTACTCATGGGCGATCTTTGGGCAGAGAAAGATACACCAACGATAATCGAATTGCAAAGCATCATGTCCATACTAATAGGAGTTCTACTTGTTGGTGTGGAGCCAGGTGGATTCAATTTGATGACTCTCTTCATTGTACTTGTTCCTATGAATATGGCCTCAGCCCTAGTTACATTCTATCAAAAGAAGACCAAGCAATACGAAATCGAACCAGGCCTCAGAGTTGATTCGTTGAATATGCGGGTTTGGATGCTGCTAGTTCTGAATATAGTAATGAGCATTCTAATGATTCCTCTGATGCCTACGAATTTTCTGGAATCTATGATGGAATATTTCACGCCGCTTTTGATATTCATGGTCGGATCATCGGTTGCAACGTTTCTTGGTCTAGTGATGTACATTCGTGCTCTTGGCAGGGGGTCAATGTCAGTTGTAAATTCATTATCCTCGATATCAGTAGTACTTGGCATACCTATGACTTTGATAGGGAATCTGCTTATTCCAGGTGCATTTGGAGTGATAACAACTGATGCCTTTGTGTGGGTTCTAAAGGTATTTGGCGTTACACTGGTGATGATTGGAGTTATCGCTCTTCAAGCAACAGAAGTGCGGTCCATCGTGCTCATTAAGGTGAAGCCACTAAGTGGAGATATCCTTCCAGATCTATTCGATATCAGGGGTGTACAATCAGCAGCGGGTATTGCAGGCAATCATGATTACATTCTTTCAATTAAAAGCAGAAGTTTAGGAAAAACTCGAACAAATATCTTGAAGAAGATACAAGGAATTCATGAAATCGAATCAATTGAAACATTGGTGGTTCTAAGAGACTACAAATAATGAGGTTAATAAAATGAGTGAAAAAGTCAGTGCATATATTCTCATGACAATTGAAATAGGCAAAACTGATAGTGTTCTAGATGAATTGAAACATGTTGACGAGGCTGTAAGAATAGCAGT
>JARGGA010000342.1 GCA_029210805.1 Candidatus Thorarchaeota archaeon | reverse complement strand
TACTCTGTACTGGAAGAAGCAGTTGGTGATCCAATGATCATCATCGTGGCTGTGTTTGTCGATGGTCAAATCCATTTAGCAAGAGGAGGAACTTTCTCCTACTACGAATTCGCTCATCCAATAGATGATCGACTGACAGATGAAAGCTGGATAGATATGCTGGATTCGGGTCAAGAACCTGCATTACCTGAATGGTCCCAGAGTTTCATTAGCTTACCTTCTGAAGGTACATTCTTTTTTGCAGCTCTAACTAAACCTGAGCATTAGACAAAACGTTGGAGGAGTTCGGTACAGGAATTCCCCCAACGTTATCCTTATGTCTAAATACATTCTGTCTATCTTGGAGATACTGCTTTGAGATATGCCACGATTGTTTTCATCTTGATGCTGACGTTTGCATATGTGCCCTTTAGTGCGCAGGGACCTGCTGCACTAACAACAGAACCTACAACTGTGTATGTAAACTCCTCCGAAGGATTGCTTCAAGATGTTCCTTACGTTTGGCAGGAAATCAACGGATATTGTGCTTGGGCGGCAACATCTATGGCTATGAAATATGCGGGGGCTGATGTTGATCTTCATGACGTATTTGCGGCAAGTACTATAGGCTTCTCATACGCCTATATTCATTATAACGATACAATCTTGACATATCCGGGCGTTATGTACACCCAAGCTGAACCGACTGACTTCATCGCCGACCTATATGGCATTAACTACACCATTTACCTTGGAAGTAGTTTGTCAGGCGTAGAACAGATTCAGCAGGTTTGGGAGTCAGAGGGCATTAGTGTGGGCCTTCTTGATGGAGAAGTTGATGCATTCAATCTAATGCGTACAACGATTGACCTTGGTTATCCACTTCTGATTAGCGTTGATCCTTCATGGTTGCCTGCTGTTGATTATGATTTTTTGAGAGCTGAAGGCTTGACAGGAGGAGGACATGGAGTTCTCATCGTGGGCTATGATGATGCACAAGGAACTGCAACATTGATGGATCCCGGTGTTGGTTCTTTTGGTGACCTTTATGGATATCCTGAAGATGGTCGTGGTAATTATACTGATATTACCTATACAGCTCTGAATGAAGCTTGGTCCAGTCGCTATTACATCAGCAATACATTCTTCCCAGGAGGCGGTCCAGTTGCTGATTTTTCTGATAGAATGGGAATGATGATTCGTGACAAACTCCTTGGAGTTGGAACTATCTACTCCCCTGATAGCTCGAGTGCATTTCTTTGGAATTATGGAGAGGCTGGATTCAGAAGAATGAGCGAGGATTTTTCTCCATCTGGGTTGGCAAGCTATCTTCACATATTTGATGGAATATACAGTGATTCAGCAAGGGAACGTCTGTTCAAAGCCGCGGTTCTTCTATTCATGGGTTTGGGAATAGAAACATCAATCACTCTGCAAGGTTATTCCTTCAGAGCTGGTGTTTCAAAATTACCAGATATTCTGCCAGATGTAGATCTGGGAGAATTCGTGTCTGCCGCTAGCGATGCTACTCCACATTTTGATGCTTTGTCAAATAACAACACACTGATTCATCCTGGAAACATTTCTGTTATTGAAGGATTAATCTCGACCACTCTCTTCGAAATTAGTCAACAATATAACTCTACAGGCAACCTTGATGCAGCTATTGATGCATTCTCTACTGACCTGGAGTCTATATCATCTCACCTGTTGGGTATCGCAGATTCTTGGCTTGCTGCTGGAAATGCCTTAGCAAACATATGGCCAAACAACATGTTGATAGTTTATGGCCCATGGATCGCAATCGGCGGAATTGTTGTAGGCATCACTATTGTCGCATTATTCACTCAAATCCGGAAGACGAAGAGCCAGTAAAAACTACTTTCGTCTCCTGCGAATGAGAACTACCACCAATAATACTAGAAATACAGCTCCCGAAACCTCAAGCGCCAGAATTAGATTGGGATCCAATCCTTCAACACCTGTAATGGTTTCCCTAGAATATTCTCCTTCCGCTATCAGTGCCGTATTTCCCCACACATCGGTAGCATAAATTTGCCATGCCACCGCTCGTGCTGTTACTCTTGCAGGAATTGTAGCTTCGAAACCACTAGCATCAGCAATCATCTGTTGCGAATCTGTAAAATTGATTGTTCCCACAACATAGGTATAGCTGATTGTTACATTTTCGATTCTGCTTCTATCATCAACAAAAACTCGAAAGACAACACTTTCAGTAGGAATTGGTTCTTCAGGTACTATTGATAATACTCTCAGTGTAGGTGGCTCAGTATCCATTTCTGGATAATATTCATCATTTGCAACCAAAACTATTTCAGAACCCGGAGTAAATTCAGAGAACATAAATGGTCCAGAGCCAATTGCATCATTCAAACCGGGATTCCAAGTTATCGGGTTCTTACCTTCCCAAATGTGTTCAGGGAGAATTGGAAGAGCTCCGAGTCTTTTATAGAGAAACATATCCTCTTGATTGTAGGTTATTCCTGCAACGAATTCACCTGTTATCTTTATTGAATCAATCCATTGATACTCGGTCAGCGAATTATTTCTATAGTATTCAAAAGTGAAACGGTAATCGTTCGCATCAAATTGCTGACCATCCGTCCAGTTGGCATTTGGGTCACAGTAAAAGCTTGCTCTAGATTGACCGTTTGAGAGGTCTGGAACGATTCCCAAGAACTGCATCTCCCATGAGGTGGCATGACGTGCAACCGGAATGCCCTCAGGACTTGTAGCGATCGGAGAATCATAAACAAGTAAGTAGGGATTGAAAACATTTCCATCGGTCCATTCTGGTCCAATTGTATGGTTCCCATAGAATGGATTCAATGATTTGAAGAACTCATCAAAGTAAGTTGGTAACACAGCAACCACCAACTCGTTGGATGAACCTGACTTTGCAGAGATGCTTATTGGGCTCCAGGCACCCAATATGCCGCGAAGGATATCCTCAGGCCAGTTCTCAAAATTCTCTTCTGTGTATACTGATAAGATTCGATATGCGAAAAGGGGAACAATCGGACATAAAGCGCGAACTCTGAGCATGGCTTCCTTCCCAACTCTCTCTGCTTCACTGAGAATAATCTGGTTGAGATATGATGCTGCGAGTTCATTGAGGGATGCATCGTTAATATTGGCAATATTCTCGCCATTAATTGATCTTCCAAAGACATGGAATGTTGTGGCAATCCAATCGTAACCATATATGCCCAGCTCTTGATAATAAAGCGCCATTCCATACTTTTGGGTATGGTTTGAAATAAGAAGTTGAAGACTGACGAAGTTCATCGGAACTAGGGTATTGTTTAACCCAATTGCAATCAAATCAAGAGATATCTGGTTTGCAGTTTCATTCATTCCTTCTATTTCAATCGGATACAATAGTGGAATAGCAATTTCGCTACCATCTGGACCCTCTACCACAGTGTCTTGATCAACATCCAGCATCCCCGCAAGTGCAAGTTCATGGACACCTCTTGAAATGTTGGCATTGTAGAACTCGCCACCTTCAGTATCTTCAATTGAATATTCACTATACAATGGCATTGCAAAGTCAATAGGATCCACTTTATTGTCCATTATTGTTTCTGCAATCTTGTTCTTGTCAACAGCATAGGCAATTGCTTTTCTCAGATGATAATCATTGAGAGGATAGTAACTGGCATCAAGACTTAGTAGCATAGCACCATTATCATACGCCCACTGTTGCTCTATATTGCTGTATCCATCTACTAGGGCGTAGTCTGATGCATTAACTTCATGGCCTAACATGTCAGCAGTTCCAGCATCTATTGCATCCAGCGCGTTTGACAAGGAATCATACTCAACAATCCGGATTGACTCAATAGTTCCGCCATGAAACACCTGATACTCCTCTGATTGGGATAGCATCATGTTTGACTGACCATACATAACCGGATTCTCAACGATTAGTGCTGGTTGTGCTGCCATGGAAAACAGAATCACACATAGAAAAACAAGGGGT
>JARGGA010000341.1 GCA_029210805.1 Candidatus Thorarchaeota archaeon | reverse complement strand
TCGGTTGTTGTAATATTTGTAGGTGTGTCGGCTGGTGTGTTAAGTAATAGAGTGGCTCCTGTTACACTAACAACCATCACGCTCATGATCAGAACTACTATAATCAATCGCTTTGAATCCACAGTTATTACCTTCCAGAATTGCTGGTTTCATTTTGCAACCACATTCTCAGTTATAAGTCAGACTGTATTTTTTTGCACATATTGGAAATCAAAACGAGATTCTTGAAAGTAATAGTAATGAACAGACGGAAGCATTTATCACTAGATGCTTTCGCGTAGGCGCGAATCCCATATGAGGCATGTGTCACTTCATTTTGGGGAAAAGGCGAATACGAGGCACTAGCATGGCGAATCCAATGAATCCCCTGATAGTTCAATCTGATAAATCAGTTCTCTTAGAAGTAGACAATCCAAGGTATGAGGATGCTAGAGATTCTCTTGCTCGATTTGCAGAGTTGGTGAAGAGTCCTGAATATGTCCACACGTACAGAGTATCGCCGCTAAGCCTTTGGAATGCGGCGGCTATTGGCATAACGGCAAGAGAGGTAATTGATTCGTTAGAGGAGTTTGCAAAGTATCCTATACCAAGCAATGTATCTAGAGAAATAGTAGAATACATGAGCCGCTTCGGACAGATCACTCTATTCTCTGAAGGGGAAGATATGCTTCTTCAATTTGAGGATGAAGACCTTGCAACAGAGATGGCACAAAATAGCAAGGTCATGGAATATGTTATTGAAGAAGTTGATGAAAGGACATTTCTAATTGAACCAATCCAAAGAGGATTCATCAAACACCTTCTACTGCAACTGGGTCACCCTGTTGAAGATCTAGCCGGATATGCTGTAGGAGAAGCACTACCCTTTGAGTTGAGGGAAACCACTATAGAAGGCCGTCCTTTTGGTCTACGGGGATACCAAAAAGAATCAGTTGATACATTTCATGCTGGGGGAGGTGTAAGAGGTGGTTCGGGAGTTGTTGTGCTGCCCTGTGGAGCAGGAAAAACGATGGTTGGAATAGGAGTAATGCATAAGCTGCAGACGTCAACTATTATCCTGTGCCCAAACGTCGTTGCCGTAAGGCAGTGGATAAAGGAATTGATTGATAAAACCACTCTTACTGCAGACCAGATTGGGGAGTATACAGGAGCAGAAAAGACAGTAAGACCAGTTACAGTTGCAACTTATCAGATTCTAACTTGGAGAAGATCACGCGATGACGAGTTCGAACATTTCGGGATATTTGATGAACGCAACTGGGGACTGATAATCTACGATGAAGTCCACTTGTTACCAGCGCCAGTTTTCCGAGTTACTGCGGCCATCCAAGCTACGAGACGTCTAGGTCTAACGGCGACCTTGGTTAGAGAAGATGGTCGAGAGGAGGATGTTTTCAGCCTCATCGGTCCAAAAAGATTCGACATGCCCTGGAAATTGCTGGAAAATCAAGGATGGATTGCAACAGCTATATGTTATGAAATTAGGATCGACTTACCTGATAAATTGCGGAGAAAGTATGCTATTGCTGAAGATAGAAAGAAGTATCGTTTGGCAGCGGAGAACCCCATAAAGCTCAAACTAATCAAAGAGCTTGTTGAGTATCACACAGAGGATAATATCCTCATTATTGGCATGTACCTTGACCAATTGAAAATTATTGCCGAAGAGATTGGAGCGCCTTTGATCACTGGGAAGACACATAATGACGAGCGCCAAGAGCTCTACGATGCATTTCGAGAAGGACGAGAAAAAATCCTCGTGGTGTCCAAGGTTGCAAACTTTGCCCTTGACCTTCCAGATGCCAATGTAGCAATCCAAGTATCAGGAACATTTGGGTCTCGTCAGGAAGAGGCACAGAGATTGGGTCGAATTCTTAGACCAAAAACGGATGGAAGTTTTGCAAGATTTTATTCGATCATCACAAGGGACTCAAGGGATATGGACTTTGCGGCTAAGAGACAGCTCTTCCTCACTGAACAAGGATATCAATACGTAATTGCATCAGATGATGAGGAAATTTGGAGAAGAAATCCTGAGAGCTTCTTCTGAGCTATTCTTCCTTCGGGTCTGCAGCCTCATACTTGGAAATCTTTCTGGCAATGGATTTCATTTCATCTAAAGACACACGTCTGATTCCTGTTTGATCAACGCTGAAAGTTACCCACATAGGATTGTGTCCTGCACCCTTAACCTTTGTAATTCGGAATTGTTTGATTAGAACTCCAGCGTTTTCAAAAACAGGTTCGTGTCGTGTATCTATGATGATATCACTGCTGTAAGTAATCATGTCATCATAAGCCGCAAATTGCTGGAGACCTGTGTGATATGTTGCCCAACAAGGAATGTAGAGGTCTTTGCAAAAAGTTGCTCGCCAGGCTTTCACGGCATTAACTGCTTTGAAAGGGTGTGATTGCAGAAAGAGTTCTGTGATGCTATCGACAAAAATACCTCCAACCTCCGGTTGTCCACCATTTGATATCAACCCCTGAATGGCATCACTGATTTGGTCGGGTTCGGTAGGGTCTCGAACTAATGTTGTATGCTCGTATATGACGGTTTTTCGAAGAATTTGATTTGAAAAGCAATCAACCAAATTAATTAGACCTGTCTTCAGCATCTTTCTATAATCCCATCCCAAATAACATAGATTCTGAAGTACTGACACAGGAGTGTCTTCGAAACAAACATAGATCACTCTCTTGTTAGATTCCATTGCGTGTCTCGCCATTTCATTGAGTAAAACGGACTTCCCCCCTCCCCCGGGTCCTCTTATGACTCCAAACGCGTTCGTGGGAAATCCATCGGGGGCTTCAGCATCCAAGGGAAATATCCCGGTTTTGTATAGCTCCCGTCCTTTTACAAGCATGTCTTCCAATCGCAAGTAGATAACCCAATTTGGATTACATTACAGTCAAAATAATCTATTGCCTCTCTCCTCAAAATGAATTCAGAAGAAGAAACATGCACCGCCATACTATTTATATGATAGTATATTTTTATATAATATATAATAATATAGAATATGGAGCTGTGAGTATTGGTAGAAATCGATCGCCGGGAGAATAATGCAGGTTACAATCCAAGGTTCCTAAAAATCCGACAAGCTGCTCTAGAGAAAGCATTCGCAGAGATTCGAACTAAAAGATTTGATCTCAATGAATCACGGAGTCAAGGTTGGATTTCCGAGAACGAATATCAACAAAATCTGATCAATCTCATTGTTGAAGGCAATGACATAAAGAATCAGCAAAACGAGATTGCAGAAAAGCTAGGCATTTGAGAATGCCTGCTTCGGCATCTTACCTAGCATATTTCTTTTTGATGCATTTTTCCAATTTGATCTATCTTAAGTTGGAATAGATACTTAAACGGCGGTAAATGACAGCAGCTCATGAAGGCAAAACACATCCTTCTCATGTTAGTCCATCTTTTTCGAAAATTGGGCGACACTATAGAAATTGACAATGCGGTATATCATTTGGCGTTCACATGGCGATATGGCACTCCTACCACAATCAGGAAATTGCTGGCGGTCGCTAAAGAGAGTGGATTGATTTCTGTAGGAGGTAAAACCATCACAGCAGAGTTCCTATATGGAACACAGAAATTAAGCCCAAATCAAGCAGAAACATTGAGCCGTGAATCAGCAATCGATTCAGCCTTAGACCCATTATACTAGACTTCTGTTTCACAGAGATTTACCAGAGAGGCGAGCAAAGCCATCAGATGTATATGGGGATTCTTTCCCTGTGTCATCCGATAATCTATTTCTGAAATCCTATCAAAGATATGATGCATCTTCTTGTCATCAAGAGGCCTCTTCACAATCTCTCTTTGAATCTGAATCATAACTTCTGTCGGAGAGTATTGCTCCAAAGCTAGGAGATTCCGAAGTTCTTTCCTAGCAGATAAATAATCGCCACCTAAGGCAGAAGTAACCATAGATCTAACTCCTGAAATAAGTGGTGTATCAGAATATTTGTGAACCAAA
>JARGGA010000340.1 GCA_029210805.1 Candidatus Thorarchaeota archaeon | reverse complement strand
CTCTTGGGGAATCAAAATGTACCTGCTGGATCCACGGGATTTTCGAAAGATTGTAGACGTGATAAATCAACATCGTCCATTCATGGTATTTGCAGTCCCAACACATTACACAGTGTTCTCTCACATGGATCTCGTTAAGAGTCAGATTTTCTATTTCTCAGGTGCGGCTGCGCTCCCAGAGGAACTTGCAGAAGCATTCGAAGAAAAGACTAGTGTACCTATGGGAGAGGGCTATGGTGCAACTGAAACTTCAGGAGTTGCTACAATCAACATCTCAGCACTCTCTAAGGTCACTGGATTTATTGCAGAAACGAAGAGAGGTGTGGGAATTCCAATTCCTGAAACAGAAGTCAAAATAGTCGACCCAGATACAGGCGAAGAACTTCCCATTGGTGAACGCGGAGAAATCTGGATACGCGGTCCACAGATAATGAAGGGCTACTGGCCAACTCCGGGCAGCGGATTGAAGGAGGGTGGTTGGCTACCAATGGGAGACATCGTTGAGATAGATAGCGATGGCTACTTCAAAATTGTTGACCGCATCAAGGATATGATCAATGTTTCAGGCAACAAGGTCTACAGCAGGGTCATAGATGAGATACTACACGAACATGAAGCGGTTGACGTCGCAGGTGTAATCGGGATTCCTGATTCAGATAGACCTGGAAGCGAGAAAGTGAAAGCTTTCGTTCAACTAAGACCAGAGTACAAGGGAAAGATTTCTGAACAGGACATCATAGATTTTCTTCAGGATAAAGTAAAACCCTATGCTCTGCCAAAGCTGGTAGAGTTCAGGGATGAGTTGCCTTTGACCATCGTGATGAAATTATTCAAGAAGAAGCTCAGGGAAGAAGAGCTACGAAAATGAACCAACTATACTCGACTTCAGTCCCACAGAATAATCAACTGCCCACCAGATATTTATCAAACATGAGATATTAGATTATGTTAAGCTGGAGTTGAGTATCCATGTTGCATAAGTTGGACATGTTTCCGCTCGTTCTTCTTTTGCTTGCATTGACCATATTCCCTCACGAGGGAATCACGGAATTCCGTCCGCTGCAAGACCAAAAATATACATCTAATCCAGAGGTCAGAGCGGTTGAATTGCTACCAGATCCATACCTAGATTCAGAACCACACATGACTATTGCGGGTGTACGGACTGAATTCTCTTCTAACTATTGTCCGGGATCTGCTAATCAAGATTCAAACATCGATTTGATTTGGACACACACACCAGGGTCCTGGATTGAAGAATACGATTTAGTTTTCTTCACTCAATCGTTTTCATGGGTAGAGGATTTGTTGCCCGCGTTCATTGAAGTCAGGCTAAACATGGCAGTGCTTAGAACAGGAGATTTCGAATCTGAAGGAACACAAGATATGTTTCGAATATGTGTATGGCTGATTGATACATCAGGATTCTGGACACCAATCTATGAAAGCAATGATGCAATCAAGTCATCATTCAATGAAGTAGCAATGTCCTATAGTTGGATAGACTGGCAGGTATGGGAATCTTTCGGAGGTTTGACTGAGAACATCGACCCAGAGGATACACTAGAGATTGCAATTGGATTGAAACCGGTTTGGATTGAACCCGATTTCGATAGTGGCAACCAGCAGTCACAATCTTGGAATAATTATAATGGGACAGTAACTGCAAGAATAAAATCAGTGAATCTCTATAACTTCTGGGACATACCAAACAACGCTGCAAACCACTTATTTTCTCTCGATTACAGTTTTTGGAGTTCTCAAGAAGGAGATATTCTTCCCAATTCCTCTACGGCATCAATTGAAAATTATGACCGCTGCTATGATATTGAAACAGCACCAAATGGAGGGGTCTACTTAGTCGGAGAAATAGAAAGCAATTATCTATCTGACACCTGGTTTGAATTTGAGTTGCTTCAGAAATATGATTCAGACCTGAATCTAGAATGGAGTGAAAGAAACTCAAATCTAACCATTGGAAGAGCGCTTACCTATCATAATGGGGCTATATATACTGTAAGTCACCGAGCGCTATTAGATGACCTACTTATAACCAAATGGACTGATTCTGGGGAAAAAGCCTAGGAGTATGAACATCAAAGACCTGGAAACCAAATATGTTATGGAATTACAGCGATACCGAACAATTCGATCTGTGTGTTAGCTAGAAACGCTCCCTTTTTCTGGGACTATTTCATAAGCCCACTCTATTTGATTCGACTCAGTGAGTCCGGAGGATATGTAGGGAAGTATTCTCTCAGTGATATTGTATCCACCGATGAAGGGCAAATAGAAGTTCATGAGAATGGATTTTACTTACTCGAGGGGTCAACAGTAACGAGTCGGAAATTTTCAGGGGATACTAAATGGAGTATTAATGATGTTCACCATATTGCGGTCAGTGAATTCGGCGACCTGATTACTGAAACAGATGTCACCTATGCGTATCCAAAGAGAACAGAGCTCGTACTTTCCAAATACAATTATCATGGAAATATAACTTGGAGCACAAACTACACTCTGACATATAATATGAAACACAATGCAACTTTTGATGTTATGGATATTGCATGCTTACCAAACGGGAATACCGTGGTCATTCTCCATCCAAATACATACTCATCTGATCCAAGAATCTTGGAATTCAGTAGCCGAGGAATTCTTCTCTACGATATGACAATTGGCACACCTGCTTGGGATGATATATATACATACGATATCTGTACCGCTGTTTCGAATTCCTCTAGATTATATGTTGCATTTACTCGAAATGATGATTTCAATCTCTTCGTATATCAACTAGGGGTATTTTCAGAACCGCAATATATGGGCGTGATTTATATCATCCCCACTCTTGTTTCCGCTTCCATAGTTGCAATTGTACTGCTCCTGTACACCAGTAAGATTCGTAATAAGGGCTAGTTCATAGTCTAAGCGAGCAACTCGCGAATACAGCCTTCAAGTATATCGTTGAATGTGGCTGGTTCTTCCATGAAGAGCAGATGCCCTACACCCTCATGATAAACAGCGTCAAAGAGATGATTATACTCTTCCCGTTTGTCGCCTGGAACAGTCTTTCCGGATACTATGCACTTTAGTGGTTTGGATACATTGGGTAGTATTTTGTGCATATCCCACCTGTGCAATTCTGCAAAAGCACTAATTATCGATCTTCTATCTATGGTATCAGGAGTCTTTTCAGCTTCCGCTATATCCTGAGGGTCCATTTTGGCGCTAAGCATAGATTTGTACATCGCGGTCATTGTACCAATGAAATCAGATTGCATTGGTTTGACTATCTCCGCAACGATATGATCAGGATATCCGATATACGAACTATCACCAGATGGAAACAAAGAGTCGATTGCAATTAAACCAATGACTCGATCTGAAATCATCCGTTCAGCTTCAAGGATAACAGGACCACCCATTGAGTGGCCTACAAGAATGACATTCGATAAATCTAGTTTCTCAACAACGGATTTGACATCTTGGGCAAACAGCTCCATCGTGTAATTTTCCCGATTCTTTCCTGAATTCCCATGACCTGCCAAATCAAAAAGAATCATTTTGTATTTTGATGAAAGCGTTAGCTGGTTCCTCCAAATTTTCCTTGCAGTAGGTACACCCAATCCTCCAACGAAAACTAAGGTGATATCCCCCTCTCCAAGAACCTCATAGGATAATTCTACACCATCACTTGATGAAATAAATGACATCACATAGAACAAGGTTATAACTTTTCAATAAATCCTTCGACTCACCAAAGATATCGACATCGACTATCTTAGCAGGAGACTAGGTTTCACCTTCAATAATTAGTCGAATTTGTGTTTGGAATCATCCATTCTAAACATGCTTGAACATACTCAAATGAAAACCAGGGAGTGCATTTCCCTGATTTCCGCGTATCGGATTTCTAATTTGCTGGAGCTTTTCGGAGAATGGCAAATGCCATAATCATTGCTCCAGCTCCGAATATAATTGGGTTGAGAAT
>JARGGA010000339.1 GCA_029210805.1 Candidatus Thorarchaeota archaeon | reverse complement strand
AGTAATGGGGCTTCTCATGCTTTTTGCCTTTCTTATTCCTGAAACAGAATCTCACTTCACCAATCAGATACATAGAGCATTACTTGCTGGAATCATTTTCTCAATCACTCCAATCCTACATGGAATAGTTCTCATCTACATATTCCCAGCATTAGGTAGTTTAGAACTTATGATGTCCTGTCTGATTTTGGCATCGTTGGGGATAGCTGCATTCATTCTAACTCCCTTCCTTGCATCTAGGCAGGAACGCGAGGGCCTTTCAATCGATGTAGGCTACCTTATGACTACATGTCTACTAATGGCGATAGCATCTCTCTACACGCTCTTTGCAGTTACTACAGCATCAGATTATTGGATATATGGAGAGAATATCCAGATCGCTGCGTTTTTCGTATTCGGTTTGACTACAGGAGTTCCGTGTTTGAGGAGGTATGGACTCCGACGTCGTACAAGCTATACCGTGATCATCGGGCTGGCAATTTCTACATACATTCCGTTGCTAGCCACTACTATTCTAGAATCACTCAATCTAGGCTCAGGTACTAAAGTAACAAATATGCTCGGATATGCAATCATCCATACCGGAACAATTGCACTGGCAATAATGATGATTCTCCTGCTATTTGCGTTTTCAAGACTCAAGCCATCAACAACACAATATCCCCTAACGATGCTTTTCGCTGTCTGGGCTGGCGTTGGAGTTACTTCCGTTCTAATATTCATTATACCAGGTGCTATCTATACTGGAGAGAATGTGGTGGCCTACTTGGCAGGAGGTATTCTTACATTTTGGCTCTTAATTAAATTGGACCTATCCGTAAGAAATGAACCTGCTGAAATAAATCAGATTTCTACGATTCATCTCTTTCGCAATGCTTCCCTCTATTTCATGGCTGTGATTGTAGCTGAAACAGTGAATCTGTTTGTTATCAGTGCATTGAACTTGAGTCCCAATTTACTCGGCAATGGATTACTGTTGGTGTGTAATTTTCTGGTTATGCTTGGCTTCGTCTATGTTGTATTCAGATTATCCTCGGTAGCTGAAGGCACTATATCCTTCGAATTATACGTTATCTGTTTCTTAGCATTATGGATCATGCCAAGTACACTCAAGAGTTTCTATTCCGTTTGGACATTCGGCTGGTGGCTTTCTGAAATTCTTCTGTTCATTGCACTTCTAATTGGTCCAGCAATTCTGTCTCTTCTTTACATTCAGGCAGTGAGGGAGATTAATGAATCCCATACGCGTGCTAGGCTCTACGCAGATATCTTGATGCACGATATCACAAATTATAATCAAATGACACTAACTACCCTAGAGCTATTGGCCTCTGAGAAAGTCCAAGCTGTAGATCTGGATCGGATGGTTTCCGATGCTAAGCATGCAGTTTCCCTTGCTGAACAACTGATATCCAACGTTCGCCTACTTAGCGAGAGCGAAGATTGGAAAAACCTCCCAACGGTTTCAATGAATCTGGTTTCAGAAATAGTAAGTGCACTTGATGAGATAACTCATAGCCCCAGAAATCCCGATAGGGTGTTTAGGTTTGCATCCGATATCAGCCATGCTCATGTAGTCGGGAATGAACTTCTGGGTGAAGCAGTTCTCAATATTCTCTATGTTGCTTTGGAGATTCCATCCAAACGTCATGAATTTGAAATCTCGATTTTGCCGTTATCTAATTTTGGTGAAAATTGGTGGGGATTGCGAATAGATATTTCTGATATCTACAGTAATTCAAAAGAACACCAAGAATTGATTGGAAAAACTATCTTGTTCAATATCCAACGTAGCTTGGGATTTCAGGTTGCTAGACTGATCATTGAAGGCATGAACGGACACCTAGAAATTGAAACCGAAATCAACGAGAGAGGAAGATCCGTTAATTTTGTCGCGAGTCTTCCTGGCGCCAAATCTGTGAAGAAAATCGATTGAGTCTTTTTAATGCAAAATAGATGCGAAGAGGGATTGTACTCCCTCTTGCAATAGTTATTTCTTGCGAGCCTGCAATATTATGTAAATTATCAGAATCGCTATCACTCCCATTAACCCAATGATAATCCATAGTTGTATCGAATCAGTAGGCGGCAATGTTGTTGTGGTTGTTTCTGTATCAGTAGTTTCCGTGGTAGTGGTAGTTGTTGTAGGTTCGAGTACCGCAACTCTGAACGTCCATTGTGTCGTCAATATTTCATGTCAGTTGATGCGTAGTCCTATGCTATGAATTATATATAGTTAAGACATCATTTTCGTGTGAGATAACCATGAAATATCGAAAAGTCGGAAAAAGCGGATTGAAGATTTCAGAACTATCGCTAGGATCTTGGCTGACATATGGTGGAACTGTTGAGAACGACATTGCAAAGCAGTGCATGAATACTGCACTTGAGCAAGGCATCAATTTCATTGATACTGCTGAGATTTACGCCATGGGTAAGTCCGAGAGCGTTATTGGGGATTGGCTCCGAGAAGAGAGCATTGATAGAAAGAACATAGTTATTTCTAGCAAAGTATTCTGGCCAACAAGCGATGCCATTACCGATTGGGGGAACGGGCGAAAGAACATCATGAATGGCATCGAGGGAACTCTTGAAAGATTGGGAACTGACCATCTTGATATCTACTACCTTCATAGATACGACCACATGACGCCCCTCAGAGAAACCGTTGAAACCATGGATGATCTAGTACATTCAGGAAAGATACACTATTGGGGAACATCTACATGGACTGCTGCTCAACTGGAGCGTGCGAATGCAATCGCGAAGGAGCATGGTCTTCAGAGACCTATTGTAGAACAACCTATGTATAACATGCTCTTCAGACACATTGAAGTCGAGATTATGAAAGTTGCAAAGTCACATGGAATGGGCTTTACAGTATGGAGTCCTCTCTATCAAGGTATTCTAACAGGGAAGTACAATGATGGAATTCCCGAAGGAAGCCGTGGAAGTAGGTCTGAGGGCTTTTTGAAATACCTTACAGAAGATGTACGACAGAAGATTATCAAATTAACCGGAATCGCTGAATCGATGGATATCTCAATGACTCAATTGGCACTGGCTTGGATTCTAAGACGTCCTGAAATCTCAACAGTGCTTATTGGTGCCACAAAACCTGATCATGTTATTGAGAATGCGAAAGCATCGGATGTTGATCTTTCAAAGAGCACGTTGGATGAGATCGAGGCCATTCTTGATAACACTCCTGAGTGGCCAAGGACATACGCTCCAAATATCTTCGATGAAAAGATGAGATAATCATAATTTATGGTTCGTATCCCTTTACTCCTCTTCGAAGAACTACGACAATGACAACAACAGCTATCGCAATCCCTCCCACTAGGATGATTATGAGCGTCATAATATCCGGTGGTTGAATCGGTGGAGTAGTTGGTGTAGTTACTAGTGTGGTGGTTACGATAGCTGCTGGAGTTACTGTCACTATTACTGTATCAATCACAATGTTCCCGCTGGTATCAGATACCAGTATAGTAAAATTGTAGACTCCCGCACCGAGTCCGTCAATGCTTACTGTGATTCCCCCGCCATCCCAGAGTCCAGTTCTCTCAACACTTCCGTTGACGAGTAGTGTCCAATTCTGGGGATTGTCGTCACTTGGATGCCATGTAAGGTAATGTCCGCCTGTGCCTTCAACGTACTGTATATCCTCAGGAGAATCAATTATTGGTACAATGGAATCTACTACAGCAACAATTACCGTGTCCATGATTTCATTTCTGGCAGCATCTCTTGCAACAACTGTGATGTTGTATATCCCAGGGATTTCAAATTCAGGAGTATAGATGATTGATGATGCAAACCAAGTTCCATTCTTCACGAAAGTTCCGTTTACATAGATGTCATACCATCCAGGGTACTGGTCTTGAGGAGTCCATTCGATTGAGGTGGGACTTCCTAACTCGTACATTACATCTGAAGGTTCCGATATGGTTGGGGATACCAAGTCAGAGATACTCCGTGGATATCTATCATCCTCAGCT
>JARGGA010000338.1 GCA_029210805.1 Candidatus Thorarchaeota archaeon | reverse complement strand
GATGCGTTATGCTAGCTGGGTCGGAGTGTGAGCTTCTGCTACCTTAGTCTTAGCTCCCCTCCGATACCAGGGGTTAGAGAGGCCCAATGATCCAATGATGATACCAACTGCAGATATTAAATCTGCTACATACTCTAAGCCCATTGTGCCAAGGAAGAGTTTGCCAATTTGGCTAATCATCAGGAGAATTGCTGCAACAACTAGCAAATCACTTCTTACTTCTTTTAGCCGTCCTGTTTTCCAAGTTATTCCGAATGTGATAGTCACAGCTATGATATTGCATATCATTGGAGGGATTAACAATAGCATGATGACCTGCTCTGTTGGACCAAATAGTGAAGCAATGGCCCAATATCCTGATAGGGTCACGACTGCATGCGGAAAGTACTTTCGGAATCTAGCAAACCATATGTGTAGTATTGCAACAAACAATGGGATTACACTACCGGATATCAAGAAGAGTGTTCGAAGACGAAAGAACTCCATTGTATCTGGGATTAATCCAATATTCATTGCTCCCATGACTATGAAATTCAGTCCTATTGCCATGAAAGTTCCGCCGAACATCAACGGGATGTCGGTTATAATTCGTGTTTCCTGCTTGCGCCATAAATTGACGAGATAAGCTCCGCATAACACAGAGATTAGTCCGCCTATGATGCTGAGCTGGAAAGATATGTCTACAAGGTTTTGCATTGTATAGCACCTTATGTATTATTTGTAGTATTAGTTGACTCATTATTGCCAAAGTTGGCTATTTTTTCTCTGAAACGTGTACCCGGCATCTCGACGGATTCTACTCTGTATCTATAAGCTAATACAAAGTAGCTGCCAAACAAGCCTAGAAATAGAACCATCATGAATGCCATAATTATTGGATTGGAAAATGATACATCTGGACCTTCAATCTGACCAGCTGCGCCTACTTTGAAACATTCTCTCATAAAATTAAACAAAGTATGAGCAGCGATTGGTCCGATCAGGGATTTTCTCGAAGCAAATTTCTCATAGTAGATGCCAAAGAAACCACCAATTATACCTGAGAAGATTATCAACGATAACCCTTCACCAATAGGCGAACCATTTGCGACTGGCCATACCGCGTGCCATACTCCGAAGATAATCGAAGATGTCATTATTGCAGGATAGATTGTGATTTTTTCGCGAAGACCATTCTGAAGTAGACCTCTGAACAGGGTTTCTTCATAGACAGCATTGATGAAGAAAAATATGAAAGAGTAAGCAAGTAGACCTGCCTTAGCTGCAATTATACTGGTTGAGTAAGTGGGATCTACAAAGATACTGTATAGAACTGCTCCTCCCAAGTCAACAGCTAGAAAGAAGGAGAATCCAATTCCGATGCCCAATACAATATGGGCTTTCATGTTTTCTTTTGTAAGACCAAGTGTTGAACCTAGTCCATCCTCATAATATCTCCATAGAACAAAAAGAAGGATAATCAAAGGAAAAAGTTTGGAAGGTAATATGTTAAGCCATGTACTTCCAAGATCAAGTACCATGACATCCACAACTCGCCATGCAATTCCAATAGCAAGCATGATTATAGAGAGTGGAATCAATCCCAAACGGTGTTTGAATTGGTCTGGTTCTTCACCTACAATTGATGGTGATTGCATCTCAGTAGTCGTCAAGTAGTAATACACCTCATTGGTATAGAGTCTAATCAGTAGACTATCTGGATTGTATAATAAAAAGGCCAATAAAATAGAGAGAGAATCTTTTCAGGCTTGCCGTTTTCTAGTTTATCACTTAGTTGTAAGCGATAACTCTTTACCTCCATTCAGTATCCCAATGATGGGTGCAAGACTTGGATAGTCAAATCAGATTGACAAAGGTATGGTTATCTGATGGTAGCTGTACCAGTGGCACTCTTATTTTCAATCCACAACCTACCATTATCCTAGACTCTGGAGAGGAACTTGATTCTAATATTATTGGAATCAAATATGATTTGAATTATGAAATTCTTGTTGGGCCTAAGAACAAACCAGAAGTAGTTCCGTTAGATAGACCTTTGAAGATAGTTCTGAAACCACAATTGGTTGTTGTGAGGCAGTATTCCATAGGTGAACAAGAAAATAACCAAGATATTTATCCACCATCAAGCAATAGGTGGGTTGGTAGGTTCCTTCGAGGTAAATCTGACGCGTATTATATTGTTCAAGAAATTTATAATTCAGAAAAAAAGTTGATTACAATTCTCGATCGAGATGCTCAGGATATATTGGAAAGCCATGTGATTAATCCATATGAGTTTGGTATCCTTCAATTGAAAACAAGCTTTGAATATTTTTACAATCTGGGAAGGGCATTATCTACATGGGATTTAGAGGAAACTAGGAAACGAATTCTCAGTATTCTGGATGAATATCTTGGGTGGTCAGAAATTTACAAAATCACTGGCGGTTCAGTTCCCTCTGACTTTCAACGAAAACCTACGGCAAGGGAAAGTCTGGCCAATCTTATACCAATTGATGGTTTTCCAGTCGATTCGCGGGATGAAGTACTCGCATTTCTAGCTTGGGTTGCAAAAGGGAAAATGCCTGAAGGTGATATTGCAGAATTCACTAGCAATATTCGACAACTTCCTATGTTCGCACACCTTTTTGGTGAACATTTGAGATTCGTTATGGATCAAATCGAGCCTCCCTATTATGTTGCGATGATAGCCGAACTTGCCCAAGAGAAGAGGGAAGGAGAAAAAAAGCTTGTAGATGAAGAGTTGAGTAAGAAGCTTGATGGTATATTGGCCTACAAGCTATGGACACTTGCACCAGATTGGAAATCTGAAATAGTTAAAATAACACAAAAACTTGTTTCATCCAATGAGATAGTTACTTCATTTCCTGTAAGCAAAAGTAAGACTCTTCAAGCCCAAAGAGAAAGATACATGATAAATCAGTGGGGATTACGATTACGTGGTCAAGCCAAGCCACGCTCAATGGGATTGAAGCAACTTGTTTACCTTGGTGCAGCTCATAGGTATCCTCATTTGCACTTAGCATCATCATTGCGTCTGGGACCAGTTGATAAGCCATCTCCATATTTACAAGATTTGATTATGCCAGTGTCAGCTGCTGAGAAAATTAAACGTGTTTTACCTACTGTAATTGACATAAAACATGACATTTGGAATTTAAATTTGAATCTATTTAGCCAAGGTCAAAATAAATGGACCACACGAATTAAGAGTATTTTACAATCCTTGGAAAAGTCGATAACTATTGAGCAATTTGAAAGAAGCTTTGGTTTTGGTGATAGTACAAATATTTACAAACCCACCACAGAAGAAGTAAAAGTCATTGATATGACGTCGCTTCATTTTTATTTGACAGATTTGGCACGTGAAGCTGGAAGGAGATATTGGGGAATTGATGCTGAAAGAGCGAAGAAAATTTTGACGCATTTAAGAAACAGGGGTGTTATTGATGTATCATACTGGTTCTTGTTTAGGGAAGTAATAAGAGGGATATCAATCATTCTTGAAGGCTCTCAAGGCCAGACCTGTTCTCTAACACAGGCATTTCTCAAATATTCTCCCTCATGTAGGGTATATATTTCTGAAGATGGAAATACATCCATCATCCTTGCTAGAGTATCTGATGATGCTATAGAAGTAATAACAAGAACATTGCCCTCTATGGCCAAAGAAGTTGGAATTAACATGAGATATGGATTCCCTACTTCATTTAGGAATTATTCATCTGATCTATATCAAAGAATTCTGAATGACGATGGTACATGGATTGATGATGTGTCTGCATTTCTATCACAAGTGAGATCAACACCAAAATCTAGTGACTCACATTAATTTGAGCAAATATAGAACACTTGAAAAAAGAGTGAACGCACCATGTATGTGTATACATGGCGCTTTGAATCTAGAGGTTCAATAAGGCTGATCCTCTGATTCTGCAGGAGCGAATGACAATAATTGAAACGGTTCGTCTCCAGGGGTTGTAGGTCCGCCAAAGCTGAATGGTTCGTCTCCA
>JARGGA010000337.1 GCA_029210805.1 Candidatus Thorarchaeota archaeon | reverse complement strand
TTGACTCACCCGGTGGAATATCTAAAGAAGGCATCACGCCCCTTTGAAAAATGTAGCCATCTTCTGCTAATTCCCATCGGCCTTCTACAAGTTGATTTAGAACGAGGAAGTCGTACTTGTTCCTCACAACAATCTGTCCAGTCCTGATATCGATAGGGATTACAGTGATGTTCTGATATCCCTTCTTCACCTCATGGAGTGAAGGATTAGGTGAACGATCAGGGCGAACTATTCCATTGATACAGAAATTACTGTCATTTGGTTCATCTCCAAAGTCTCCACCGTATGCCCAATACTGCGTTCCATTCTCTTCTTGGAGGATACCTTGATCTACAAAGTCCCAAATAAAACCGCCAATGCAGCTCGGGTACTTCTCGAAGACATCAATAAATTTCTGGAAGTTGCCCAGACTATTGCCCATTGCATGCGCAAACTCACACAAAACGAAGGGCATATGTTTGTGTTTCTTACCAGGTATCGTTTTCCCCAGAAGCGGGACTTCAAAGGGAATGCGAATATCTCGCCCCTGTCCAATTTTTTCTACAACTTGGGGAGAGGCGTACATTAAACTAAAGATATCTGAAACGCGCAGGTCGTGATCGCCCTCGTAGTGAAAGGGTCTTGTGTTGTCAATCAGCTTGGCAGCTTCTTTCATTGCCGAATGAACTTCTTTATTAAATCCCGATTCATTACCCAATGACCACATGATGATACATGGATGGTTCTTGTCCCGTTCAACCATTCGAACCATTCTATCCACACATGCATCCAGGAATTTTGTCGGAACTACACCCACCTTGAAGGGCAATCTTCCAATACCATGGGTTTCGACATTAGCCTCATCCATGACATACATACCAAGCTCATCACAATAATCATACAACCGGGAATCATGAGGATAGTGACTCGTTCGAATTGCATTGATGTTATTTTGTTTCATCAGGCAGATATCATCGTAGATTCGTCGAGCTGGAACTGCATTTCCGTGAACAGGATCAAAACCGTGAAGATTCACCCCCTTCAAAATAATTGACTTGCCATTGACCAACAGCTGACTATCCTTGATCTCAACCTTTCGAAAACCAAAATCGAAACTATGAGCTTCAAGTAACTTCCCAGCATCATCAAAATGTTCTATCAGTATTTTATACAGAAAGGGGGTTTCAGCAGACCACTTCTTTGGATTGTTCACATTTCCCCTAAGAATAACAGAGGTCTCGTGACCACTGGAGATGGTGAATGTCGCGTCTATTGGCTTATACATGGCTATTGATGGATTACTCTGATCTAGTAGTGTGGCTCTTAATGAGTGGCTCTTTTCTTCGTAGCTTGTTTTATCTTTGAGCTTCACCTCAATGCTGAGCTCTGCATCCTTGTAGTCTTCATCAAGTTCACACTGAGCATGGATATCTCTTATACAGACTTTGGGAGTCGAGTAAAGAAACACATCACGGTAGATTCCGCTCAAACGCCACATATCCTGATCTTCAAGATAGCTTCCGTCAGACCACCTATAGACTTCTACAGTAAGTGTGTTCTCACCAGCAACGTATGCGGTGATGTCGAATTCAGCTGGTGTCATGCTGCCTTGTGAATATCCAACCTTCAGGCCATTTACCCAGACATTGAAAGCTGATTTCACTCCAGCAAAATAAAGGTAGATGTTTCTTCCATCCCAATTCTTAGGTACAGTGAATTTGCATCGGTAGGAACCAACAGGATTGTAATTATGGTCGATATTCGGAATCTTGCGTCCTGTTCTGACGCTGGGAGGATACTGAACATTGAGATACATAGGCGTGCCGTAGCCATGCATTTGCCAGTTACTAGGAACAGGGATATCATCCCATTCACTGTCATCGTATCCAGGATTTGAAAAATAGAAGGGTCTTGCGGAAGGTCCTTCCACCCAATGGAATTTCCAGTCACCATTCAATGACAGATAGTAGGGCGAGTCCGCTCCAGATAACGCAGAATCTCTAGAAGGATACGGGATTGTGAGATGATGGCCAATCTCTTTGTTTGTGCCAATGACATCGATGTTTTCCCAGTCTTCCCTATCTGTCATAGGTTGATGAGTGTATACGAGAGCTATATCAAGATGGCTACTAATTGCCGATATACTTGAACTTCTCCTCAATGATATTGTATGCTTCACCATATTCAATGTCTTCTGGAATTGAGAGAATCATCTCTTTCATATCTGTTTCAGGAAAGGAGGATTTGTTCAAGCCAAAACTTTCCAGTAAACCTCGGTTCACTGAAGAGGAGTATTGAAGCGGGATTCGTTGGAGGGTTTCTAGTATTCGTGTTCGGACACCAGACCATCCGCTACGAATAGATAAAGATGAATAATCCAACCAATCAATCCGGTCATAATCAATGGCATCCTTCACAAATCGGTTAGTTGGTATCTGCTTCGCTACATACTTGAGTGTCATATCCATGGTAAGGATAAGGTCCTCTTCAATGTGAAGTGTTTTGAAATCTTTCACGAAAAAGAGGGAAGTCAAATCCAAAGAAGGAAGAAGGTTCTTCCAGAGTCTAATTTCTCGAAGACTGGAGCATTCGATTAGTGGGTCGAGAAATACTTTGCGAAGTCTATTACGATCCAGAAATAAACTTCTGAAACCCGGAATCTCGGAAAGAGGAGATAGGTCAATTGAGTCGAGTTGATTTTTGTGGATATATAATTCAGATAGATTGGGGCAGTGTCTTAGAGGAGTCAAATCGATAGAACGCAGATCATTGTCACTGATGCTAAGTATTTGGAGGGCGTTGCAGTGACTAAGCGGACCAAGGTCAATCTCATTGAGGTGATTCCCATTAATCCAAAATCGCTCCAGGTTAGAAAGATTGCTAATCGGCGTTAGATCGGTTGATATAATTCCCTTCTTACTCAACTTGATTTCTTTGGTGTCAAAATCAAATGTGGATTGTTCCAATCCTTTCTTGGTTTCGTACTCCAAGTTGATTTGTTCCATCCAACTACCTTCTAACTCAGCTAGTAGCACCTAAGCATATTAATCTGATTTGATTTAGTTACTGAATCTCCAATGACAGATTGCTGAGATACTCCATCTCTTCAGACGTGAGTCGAACCCTCATTGCACCAGCATTCTGTTCTGCTTGAATAGGTCGGCTTGCACCGGGAATTGCCACAATAGTAGCACCATGATAATTTGTATTCCAACTCAGAGCAACTTGTGCAGCAGTAGCATTGTGGGCAGATGCAATTGACTCAAGGGCATCTATGAGTGGCTTCGTCTTTTTGAGTTGACTCTTCAATCTACTCCTGCGAAATCGTGGCATTCTCGCGAGTCTTTCAGGTTCACTATGCAGTTTCCCAGTGAGAATGCCCATCCCTAGAGGAGTATATGCAATAATTGAAATGCCAAGTTCCTTCGCTGTTTCAAGAACTCCATCTTGTTCGATATTTCTATGTGTAAGACTCCATTGCATCTGATTTGCTGCAAGAGGAATTCCCCTGTCCGCAAGTGCATCGTAAGCCGCAATCATCCGCTTCTTGCTGAAATTGCTAACACCCACTGCACGTACGATTTCATTATCTACAAGATCAGCCATTGCATTCATTTGTGATTCAACTGATGAAACGGACATGGGTTGATGTACGAGATAGAGGTCGATAGGGTAAGGGGCTAATCGAGAACCGCTCTTTTCAGCTGACGTCTGTATCCCTTTTGCCCTCTTGAACAGAGGAAACCATTTTGTCGTTATGAGAACATCGCCGGGAGATATCCCAGCAGCAACAAGGCCTTCTGATACAGCTCGCTCTGACGCTCCGGAACCATAGATTTCTGCGGTGTCAATCCAGTTAATCCCGGATTCCAATGCAACACGAATTACTTCATTTTGCGTATCGGATGGGATTGCAGATAAGAAGTATCTGAACATGCCCTTTCCTCCAGACATTTGCATTGCTCCAAGTCCAATAGGAGTTACTTCAAGTTCGCTCTTGCCTAATCGTCTTGGTGATACTTCTGCCATTGTGAATTC
>JARGGA010000336.1 GCA_029210805.1 Candidatus Thorarchaeota archaeon | reverse complement strand
AACTGCGATGGATGGGAAATCAATGATAACACTATAAATGATGTAGCTTGGGGCATCTCTACTGTTGGTGGAGCTCATGCAGATATATGGTCCAATAGTATCAGCGATGCATCATCAGGTGCGTTCTATATAGAAGCCCATGGTGTAATAGAACTCTGGGAAAATATCATCACTGATTCGTATGTAGGACTTGATATCACCTCGGCCGGTGATGCATACATTAGAGACAACACTATCACAGGAGGAGAAACAGGCATACACTTGGAATCATTAGTCAGTGGTGCATTCCATTCAAACATCATCTCTGATTGTGAATCCAACGGATTTGATCTCAATGATGTAAGTATCGTAGAGTTTACAGGCAACAACATTTCAAGATGTGGAATTGCAGGTGTTAATTTTGAGTCTTCATGGCACAATTACTTTGAAGATAACAACCTAATCAACTGTGGATTCTATCTCATTGGCAACGCACTAGATATGCAACTGTACAATCAGACATTCTCTGGAAACCTGGTTAATGGCAAGCCTCTGTATTTCGCGTTCAATGAAACAGGTCTTTCTATCGATGGAGATCTCTACGGGGAGGTCATACTGGGAGCTTGCAATGACAGCACAATTACTGGTGGTGACTTCAATCATTCCACAGGAGCGATACTCCTCTATCTATCACACCGAAACGACATATCAGGAGTCCACATTTCAGAGGAAATGATTGGGGTTCATTTCTGGGAATCACATAACAACACTCTGAGAGATTCAACACTTGAGTCGTGTGATACATATACGACAGTGTGGATAGCGGATTCATTACGATGTGTTGTAGACAACTGCGAAATAAAGAATATTGATGGAGCGGGTATCTTCATAGATAATGCAACATATACGACAGTCCAAAATAGCGATTTCCAAGATATATCCGGAGATGCAGTCGCGGTAGAGTTTCCAGATTCAGTAGATCCAACTTATGCGCAAATCTACAACAATGATTTCGTAAACACATCAGTGGGAGTGAATGGTTATTACTACTCAACAACCATGAACATCACATACAATGATTTCATGTGGTGTGAAGTTGGTATAGCAACATTATACGCAGACTACTCACACTTTGCATACAACTACTTCCATGACAATGAGTGGGGTATGTTGCTGGAAGATACCTGGGCGGTCTCTGTTTACAATAACACATATTTTTGGAACAACATCGGTCTGGAGCTTTACGGCGATGTGAGTATATCAATATACTACAACATATTTGGTCCGAACTTCTTGTTTGGAGGGTATGACGATGGGTCCAATTTATGGGATGACAATGTAGACACAGGAAATTGGTGGTATGACTTTGCAGGTACTGTTCCGTATCCAATAGATGGCGGATCAAGCGAAGATAGATATCCAATGGCCTACAAAGCGCCTACTGAACCAATCATCAATACTCCAGAAGACATCTCGTTCCCAGAAGGGTCAACAGGCAATGAGATTTTGTGGATGCCTTTCGATGATTCTCTTCGGGACTGGGTGGTAACAGTTGATGATGATACATGGGATTCCGGTATCTGGAACTTCGATAATATTACCGTGAATCTAGATGCACTTCCTTATGGGGACTATGAGGTAAATATCACAGTCTGGGATGTGGACCTCAATACCGTATCAGACACTGTCTATCTTGTCGTTTACGACGATACTCCACCTGAGATTGATGCCCCTGCAAATGCAGAGTTCTATGTCGATGCAGATGGTCAAACGCTCGAGTGGCTGGTTTCAGACTTGAATCCAACAACATACACAGTCACGATTGGTATTATGGAATACGATTCAGGCACATGGACAGCTGGTACTCTCGTTATCGATGCTGATGATATTGCAGAAGGTGAACACGAAGTTCAGCTTACAATATTCGATATTGATGGAAATTCAGCGAGTGCAAACGTCACCGTTCTCGTTATCTTGGACGATGATGCTCCATCAATAAACAGTCCAGAGGACAGAATATACATTGAAGGCACAACTAGGAATATAATCGAGTGGGCACCTAGTGACGACCATCCCGATTATTACGAGGTGTCATTTAATGAAACCACAGTATCTTCTGCTTCCTGGGGTGGTTCAAGAATTACCTACAATGTTGATGGATTGTCACCGGGTACGTACGAGTTCCAATTGACAGTCTATGATAAGAGTGGACTGAGCGCAAATGATATCGTCAATGTTACGGTAATCCCATTGCAGTTTACTCCACCAACAGAGCCTCTAGATTGGGGAACCATAATCCTAGTAGGAGGAGTCATAGCAATCATTGTTGTTGTAGTTGGTATAACCTACTACATTAGAAAGAAGAAAACGACATCTTCCTAGTGAGTTTTGATAGTCTCGGGGAAGTACCCCGAGGCGCCTTTCCTTTTTATGCCCGACTAATGCATTTCTGAGCTAATTGGACACACTCCGAAAGTTTATTCATGTAGTTGGAGAACCATTTTGTAGAGCGGATTTGTGGGTATCCACCTGCAAATCTAGGAGAGGAGACAGATGCGAAGAAAATCCCTCATGATGATAATTATAGGAATACTACTACTCCAGCCTTTGTTGCTCGGAGTTAGCACGCCAATCACATCTGAACAAATAGGTGTGAAAGAAGAAGCAAAGACTCTGACTCAGGATCCCGGTACGAGACTTGGGCCAGGTGAATTCACAGATCATGTTCCGATACTGATTAACGGAACTCAGGATTTTATTGACCAAGCATGGCCAGGTTCAGGGACAGAAGTAGATCCGTATCTGTTCCAGGGACTCAACATAACGCATAATCAACCCACAAGGGGCATACAAATAATTAACACAAGTGTCTATGTGCTAATCCAAGACTGCTACATCAATCAGGATTCAACCGATTTTGGAATATACCTTTTCAATACGAGTCATGTTACCATTGAATATACAACGCTAATATCTGCAGGAGAGGGCATATTTGCAAATAATGCAAATAATACTCTCATTAGTCATTCGTATATTAGAAGTGATTTGAGTTTTGGTTTGTATATCATAATATCTGAAGATTGTACAGCTGAAGGCAACTACTTTGAATCCTATTCATTGGCACCATTGTTTGTAATTCAGTGTCCCTATTTCACTTCGGCAGAGAATGTATACAACGGGACACTCATTGGTTATGGGATGTATATTGTTACCAGCAACTATACCACAAGCACGAATGACCATGTATTCGGTGCGTACGGCGTATACGCAACTGCATCCTTCTATATGGAGATAGATGGTTTAACCTGCGAGTCCACCCAATACGGAGTCGCGGTTGAATCTCAGGATGAATTTTCATTAGCAAATAGCAAAATCGGAGATGTAATAAACTACGGTTTGATTGTACATGGCTCAGAGAACGCATCCATTATAGATTGTGTCGTTTCATCATCCGATGATAATGGATATTTCATTCTTGATTCTGACAATCTTGTTTTCAAAGGAAACTCACTACCAGAATCAGGTGATACAGGAGTTGTTATAGTGAATTGCAACTATGCGGTCATCGAGAACAACACTGTAGGCATGAACTTCGGTCATGGTATGAGTATAGAAAATTGTATGAACAGCTCAGTGAGATACAATGAAGTCGGGATGACCTTCGCGAATGGCATCTATCTTGGAGTTTCTCACAATTCAACGGTTTCGCACAATATGGTGTCAGAAACCAATGCTCATGGGATAGTTCTTGATACTTGTGCAAACAGCACTGTCTTCATGAATACTGTTGAGGATACATACAACGAAGGCATCTATTGTACCGCGGCAATGAACCAGCAAGTCTTTGACAACACGCTGTCAATGATTGGAGCATCAGGAATCTATCTTGATGGTTGTCCCGATTCTCGTGTCGAGAATAATGACATCTCCATGGGCAGCAGTAGTAATTACGGAATTGATGTTTCTGACAGTCCAAGAACCCCCATTCTTCTAAATACTCTGGCCGATTGTGGTTCTGGAATATACCTCGGAAATTCAGA
>JARGGA010000335.1 GCA_029210805.1 Candidatus Thorarchaeota archaeon | reverse complement strand
ATGCTCGCATCAAATCGCGTTCTTTAAGCTTACCTTGCCACCATGGAATGACGTCATCTTTGCTTGACATAGTCCTGCCACCCTTTAAATCAAGCAATCATCTGCAGAGCTGAATAAGTGCTTTGTGTTGATATATAGAGCATAGATTAGGTCAGGCGGATATTCCAAACACACATGTCTGAGCCTGTAGCCCGGCTCATTTCTTGAAAGATTTTTGCCTGAACTCCTTTGAACTGCAAAATTGATTCCATAATGCCACTAAAGATTTCACAGTAACCAAACCCTCTCATACCTTCAAGAGAGATTTCTTGACACCAAACACACTCCTTGTCACCTACTCTAATTGAGCCACGGGCAGAATCCATATCCACATCTTGTGGTCGCCTATCAAAGAGGATTTTATACACAACATCTACAAGTTTCGCGACATCTTCACGTGTGTTGATTGTTTCCTTTGTCTTCTCAGCAATCTCAGTATTCAGATACAGATGTGAACCAATATTCCTTCCAACCTCTCGAAGTGCTTCATTCGCTTCTTCAATGTTGTTGGTTTCTTCAAGAACTTTGTCAACGACGTACGTATACATTGTCAGTAATAGTGGATTCTCAATTTTAGCCATAAGGATCAATCCTCATCGATTGGTCAATTATATTGTCTTGCCAATCATTTTGATCGATTTGCGATGTCTTGCTAGAACCTGAATAACACCAGAGTATGCTATTCCAGCCGTCTTGGCAATTTCCTCAGTTGTGCGGGATCCGTTGCAAAGCTTCAAAATCTCCATGTCGGAAGCTGAAATCTTGCTATCGTCACCTTCAAACTTGGGACATTTTACAAAGTGTCCCATCTTCCCAGGTGTTGATTCTTCCGAGCTTGTTTCTTCAGCAACAGGCACCTCAACAATTCCCCGTGTGGCTGCCCATCCTAGCAATTCAATTACTCGCTCGGTGGGTTGGAACATCGTATCTGCAATCCCAGCGACATCCATAGAACCATCTAGAAGCATCAGAACATCAAAACCGAAGTTCCGGTATGTCGTTTTCATTTCATTGTATAGAGGAGATTCGAGAGACAATGAGTTCGCATAGGTAGGACCCCGTTTTGGAACAGTGCTGGGCGTTATAGCAAAATCAGCGGCAGTTTTTGCTACTGCAGGTGCAGCTTGTGTAGGAGCTGCTGATCCGGCTATAGGGGCCGGTGCTGGAGCTGATGCTTCTTCAGCAGCTGTGGATGCTGCCTTTATTGCTATACTCTCGAGAACTTTCAAGTTTGTTTCAGCAGAATCTTCAAACTCTTCTGGGGGAGGAGGCAATTCAATTCCCTCAAGAAGTCGCAGGACATTCTTTGTTTTGGCAATAGCCAGCCCAAGCTGTAACTCGGGAACATAAAGAACCGTAAGAATCCAGTTATCATCCACAGGTGAAAGAACTACGAGACCTTTCTCTGTGTCTATTGTCATCAATCGCAAATCAGACTTGTATAGACCTATTGAGTCTTTTACACGAGGAACCAGCTCATCGGGAAAAGCGAAGCTTACAAACGGTCTTCCCATCTTGGTCATTAGCGAGTACCCTAATACTTGATCATCAAATCGTAGCTTGGACAATGCTCGCTCTAAATCGGTTGACATTTTACCCTACCTCACGGTCTCTAACGGCCAGTGGTCTTGCGCCATCTGTTTTTCCGAAAGCACAAAGAAAAGCATTGTGGTGGTGTCCCTACCATCACAGACCTTCTCCAAGGGCCGTAAACAAGTATGGTAGCGTTAGGAACCATTAAGAGCTCTTGTAGTACGTACTCCCTCAGGCAGAATGGGGTTAGACACCTATGAAGAACCTAATTGGGGGAATTATTGGAACAGTTACAGTTTCTGCATTGATGCCAATTTTCCACATACCACCTCTGTATGGCTATCCAGAGCCATTCAGTGACATCTGGGTTATTCTCAATGGACCTCAGTCTGTTGTTTTCGCCCTTCAAAACCTTCAATTTCCTCACTATCTATTTGGGTTATTGGTTTCCTTCATTGCCGCTGGTATCATTGTATCATTATTTTCTGAGAGCGTTGGCAAGTCTATCAGAACTTCTCTTTGGATGGGCGTTGTACTGGGAACGGTCCTCATTGCCTCTGTATTGGTGGTTGATCCTTCATTTTGGACGATGGAGAATAGAAACATCACTTTGGTAATCTTCTACATTCAGAACATTCTAGTTTCCCTAATTTCTCTCGTATCGGCTATTCCCCTGGTTTGGTTGAGGATTCGGTTGAAGGATGGAGGGGCAATAAGTGCACCACCTGTTATACAAACAACATGTGATTGTGGAGCAGTTTACAAATCAAAGCCAATGATATGCTCAGAGTGTGGAAGGACATTGGAGTACTTATCTACGCTCTCTACTGATACCGCCACCTAGTAGACCACCAACAAATGCGGCTATTGCGGGGTATATTGCACCTTCAAGAACAACCTGCATCAAGAACATTGATTCACCACTCAGTATTGTAAGAGGATCAGTTGTCCGAATGAAGAAGACCAGTAGCCATGTCAGGAATGCTCCCAAAATAACAGCAAAAATTGCTGAAAGAATTCCTTGAACAAAATCACGAGAAACAAGGCCAGCTACTAAACCACCGGTTCCCCAAGCCAGAAACATCAAGACAGTGCTTCCTTGCGCGCCATAGCCAACATATGTCCCGAAATTCACCGAAGTGAAGCTAGTGGGATAAAGCACGGTTCCTATAACGGTGAGCTTCAACTCTAAGTCGGTGCGGGACAGAAAGTCATTAACCACATTGCCGCTGATGACATCTGCTGGAATAAATGGACCAAATGTAAGTATGATGAAAACTATAACGAACGTTGTAACTAAACCAGCAATTATGCCGAGAATCTGTCCCAATTCAATTCCTCCGGTATGATGATATTCTGTTCCACACCTTTTATGCCTATGGCCTATGACTCACAATTATTAAGCTCTAAGGTTCAGTGTCCATGTGCAGGTAGCATCACCGACAGCTTTGCATGATTCTTGATAGGATTCTGTGTTGAACCCTCTAAGTTTCATAACCGCATCAAAGACCCCACTTATGAGGGCGCAGTACTGAAGTCCAGGCATATCATTGATAATCACACCAGCACAGAGAGGGCAATCATCATCTGTGAACTTCAATGTCCGTTTATCAGGGCTAACCCAAACGCTAGAGAACTCTTGACCAGAGTTTACTTTGTAAGCTAACTGAAGTGTATTCGCAAATTCTGAGAAGGTTGCCGCATGATCACGAATTCGATCTGCATAATCCATGAGCAGGGTTTCACCAACTCTGAATCCCATCTCTTGCATTTTGACATTAATTTCTTCTACACTGGCACTTGTTGCCATCAGAAGATTCTGAGTTTCTCTATAGGTTGCTTGGAACATTGTTTTTGAAACTTTATCAGTCATAAATCGCCATGCTACTTTTCCTTTAACACCCATCGTCATCTACTCCTTATTTTATGATACATCCTTTGCCTTTTTAATGAAGGACACAGATTTGCCCCGATACGGAACAGTACTCTGTAATGCCTGAAAGTATTGTATTCCTAGCATGTCTGCAATCAATTGCATTGTTCTATTGCCATCGCATAATTCAAGAACAGCCCTATGTTCTTTCTTTACCTTCTTTAGCTCACCCTCAAAAAGAGGAACTTCTACAATCTCCTTAGTACCAAGATCTTGAGCATCTGGGCATTCAACCCTCATAATATGAAGTGATACACACTTTCGTACAATATCGATGGCTTCTTCGACAGAACGACCAAGGATTTCGGCCATTTTGAAAACTGTTCGTTTTTCATCGATCATTAGGCACAAATCTACTCCAACGTTAGTACAATGCTTCCGAAGCTTGTCATTTAATGGAGAATCTAACCTCATCGCATCCTTGTAGAGCGGTCCTCTGAATACAATGCATCCATGACGGACATCTATTTCGTCCAAGGGAATAGGAGTGAATTCATCTACAACTTTGGGTTGAACCACTT
>JARGGA010000334.1 GCA_029210805.1 Candidatus Thorarchaeota archaeon | reverse complement strand
GCAGGACAATAGAATTCCTTAACACAGGCGTAAATGCCCCTGCAAGTTTCTTTGACATTCTCACTTTGATGGATTGTTTCACCGCGTTTCTTCTTCTCTCTATCGCCATACAGAGCACATTCTCTACGTGATATTATTATATTGAATCCATTTGCTTCAATTGCATCCTTTATCGGATTGACACAGTTTCTGGTTTCATAAGGATCAATGACGGTTATGCTATCTGCTCCTAGAGCTTCGAACAATTTGTCCATATTGATCTTCTTAGCTGACCTGCCACCTGCATCAAAGTGTGTGTTTGGATTGAATTGCTGGCCTGTCATTGCTGTGACTGAGTTGTCAAGAACGAAGAGAGTTACATTCGAACCATGATGGATTAGGTTCACAATTCCTGGTAGGGCCGCGTGATAAAGTGTGGAATCACCGACCATGCAAATTACCTTGTCTTCGAGCGCCAGACTCATACCCGCGGACACGCCGAGACTCGCTCCCATGGCTAGCATAGAGTCACTAAACTCATTGGGTGGCAGAAACGCCATTGAATAGCAGCCTATGTCATTGTTGAAGACGATGTTGTCTCGAATCTTCAATCTATCCAGAGCCTGCCTAAATGCCCATAGAGTGCCTCTGTGAGGGCAGCCAGGACAGAAAATTGGAACTCTATCTGGAAGGTCTTTCTTCAACTCCTCGGCTCTTTCGAGATATCTATCATAGTCGTGGGACATTTCTTTGTTTAACGTCTTTGCTAAAACCTTCTCAACAATCTGAACATTGTATTCAAGCATTTCAGAAAAATCGTCACTTCGTTTTCCAATAATTCTGAGAGATGGATTGACTTCTTTTGCAAGAGCAGTGATTCTAGTCTCCAGATATGGTGATAGTTCCTCAACGAAGATGACCGTTTCAAGGTCTTTGATGAAATCTGCAATTTTCTTTTCAGGAAGGGGATTGGTTGTACCTATTTTCATTACAGGAAGATTCACCCCAAGATTCTGCATGGCTTCTTTCGTATGTAAGTAACATACCCCTGCAGTAATGACGCCTATCTTGCCATCTCCTTTCTCAATCCGGTTGAAAGAAATCTTTTCGAAGTCATCTCGAATCGCTTTTATTTTCTCTAGAAGCTTTGCCTTGTGCGCACGGGCAACCGAACCGACAGTAAAGTACTGCCCCTTCACATCTGCCCATCTATTCTTCTTGAACGGAGTCCGTTGCAGGTCTCCGAGTTGAACCATTCCTCTAGCATGATTGACCCGCGTTGTTGTTCTCATCAATACCAATGTCTTGTGCTTCTCAGAAATCTCAAAAGCCCACTTGGTCATTTCATACGCTTCCTGCGCATTAGCTGGTTCAATCATTGGGACATAGGCTGCCTCGCCAAAATATCTTGCATCTTGTTCTGATTGAGAAGAATGAGCAAATGGATCGTCTGCCATGAGACATACACATCCTGCATTCAATCCGGTGTATGCAATGCTGAACATGGCATCGCTGGCTACGTTCATACCTACCGATTTCATGGATGTGAATGATCTCACTCCTGCCATGGATGCTCCTGCTACAGTTTCCAAGGCAACTTTCTCGTTGGCAGAAATCTCCATTTTGTAATCCCCAAAGTGATCCAAGACATCACCAAAGGAATCCATAATCTCAGAAACGGGTGAACCCGGATAAAAAGCCACTACCTTGACATCTGCTTCAAGTGCTCCACGAACGACAGCTTCATTCGAAAGCATAAGAGCTCGACCTTTATCCGTTCTCTTGATATCCTCTACTGTCATGACGCTCTTCTCCAAACACACTCTTGTTAATATCACAAAACAGGTATCATCTAACATAAGCGTTCGGCTTTGTGAAAAAATCAAAGACCGCCTGTTTAGTAGCCACAGACAATCAACGCTGTATAATCTTAGAAGTGGCAGTGGTTTGGGTATTCGTGACATTGTAGTTCCACTAAAATCTGAGCCAAATGAAAAGAAGGAATCAAAGTCAGGTAGTAAAGAGGTCGATTGGCTTGCTAAAGCCTTTGGCGGTGAAAACTAATGGTTGTAAGAATGATTGCCAGAGTGACAATGGATACAATGGCGTCAAAGGTTCTGTATCCTCCAGAAGAACAAAGTAGTGAGAGAGTTGCTCTACTTGCAGGTATTGTTCAGCTCATCACGACTGCACTTGAAAGAGCTGGAGATGATGCGATAAGCGAAGCGCGGGCACAATATATGAAATTTGACAGAGGTACCATAGGTTATGTCAATGTCAAAGACAAATTGTACATTTGTGAAGCAGACAATGAGAAAGAGGCGGGGAATATCTTGGAAATTATCGTGGATTGTATTGAAGAAACTGAAGACATTCTTGTGGATAAAATTACTAAGACGCTGAGAAAGAAGGGACGCGAGATTAGCAGCCTTTGGGGATAAAGGGGTAGAAGACAATGGATTTCACAGAAGCACTAAATATGGCTGGACAAGTCATAGTGATTATACTTTTCTCTAATTTAATGATTTACTTCACTAGGATTAGAGAGATTACCGCAGATATTACACCTGGCACAAAACGTGCCCTTTACTCGTATGGTTTCGCAGGTTTTGGGATGATTGCAGCATCAGTGGTTAGTATCACTCCCGAGTATAGATTCTTGATGATGTCTGCTGGGGCTATCGTTCTGGGATTCATTATGTATGCTGAAATGTATATTCTCTATGAGAAGAAGAAAGCAAGTATTGGCGGAAACGTTACACTTCTCCTGATGGTACTTTCTCTTGCTGGAACTTTGGCAGGTGAATTCATCAATCCCGTTTTTGATATTCTGAATATGGCTTCACTTACGATTCTTCTAATTGGATCACTCGTTTTCACTGTCGCTCTTCTACGAGAGAATCCCACAACTTTTTCGATTTCATTATTTGCCGTTCTAATATCATATCTAGCTACTTGGGTGATTGGGATAGTTGGATGGACTTTTGCAAATCCTGAATACTTCATCATTCAAATTCTCCCACTTATCGTAGCGGCAGCAATATTCGGCTCAGTACGAAGACCTTGGAGACGTACATTAGCACTGCTTATCATGCTCACAAACTTTTCTGTTCTAACACCACTAATACTCACTTCCTTCTATTCAGGTGAAGTGTTGATATGGGGTGTACTCGCTGTTGGAATGATTGCAGGACTCGCTCTGCTTGCACCTCTAGATTATTTTGTATTGCAGGCTACAAAAACTGGGTCGCTTACTTCCCGCTACCTTGCAATTGTAGTGTCCTTCATTGCACTACTTGTCATATCTCATGGGCTATCCTGGGCGGTCTACCAAACCAATGGTGTTATACCAAACGTATCATGGGACCCATACATGATCTGGTTTGATGCTGTAATTGGATCTGTCGCAATTATAGCTTTTATTTTAGCACCAAGGCCCTCTCTATTTGGGGATTGGACGTATTCAACTTCAAGGGAAATTATGATTGTTTATGGTACAATAATATCTCTCTTGGCGTTCCCGTTGGTGCAAGGTGTTGTAATTATTATTGGTTTCATAATGTATTTCGTCATTGGATACAGACTTTACAAAGCTGGAGCAGGGCGAGCTGCAAGAAACTTACTGGTATTCGTAGTCGCGGCTATAATAATAGCGTTGGCAACAATGTACTCTGACGAGATTCCGTTGTACATGGTTATATCTTCACTCATCATTGGAGCGATTTTGGCGTTGCTCAGTAGTCCTCCCGTTATTGTAATGCTCTCGAGAACGCTACGAAGACGCTCTCAGCCCTTAGAGAAAGAGCCTTTACAGGAGACTACCTCCAATTACTAGTTCGTGGTGAGGGAAAATGGTAATTCTCAAGGCTGTAATACTGGGTGATACTGAATGCGGGAAGATTAGTTTGTGGGACTTTGGGGGCCAGCAGAGATTCATCGATTCTCTGAAAGGAATGATACGAGGTGCTCAAGTTGGTCTTTTGCTCTTTGACGTTTCTCGTCTTCAGACCCTTGATAATTTAGAGAATTACTGGATTCCTGCAATTAAGGAAAA